>JBIQHO010000174.1:0-7444 GCA_044508545.1 Bradyrhizobiaceae bacterium
GATCGCCGTCAGGACCAGGGCTATGATCGGCGACAATATGCGCATCGCGCGCGATGGCGCGGGGCGTCGTGTCAGCTTAAGCCACATGTCGCGCTCCCGACTGCGTGTCGGGCCTTGAAGGGGCCGGCCAAAGCCCGCTCATCCAGACACCGACCTCCTCGACATTCGTCTCCTCGCGCGGTAGCGTCGGCGACAGCCTTCCGTTGGCGATCACCGCGATGCGGTCTGAAATCTCGAACAGTTCGTCGAGATCGTCGGAGACGAGAAGGACACAGACGCCGTCATTGCGAAGCTCGACCAGCGTATTGCGGATGAATGCGCTCGAATGAACGTCCACGCCCCAGGTGGGTTGCGCAGCGATCAGCACGCGCGGCTTCTGCAGTATCTCCCTGCCGACGATGAACTTCTGCAGATTGCCGCCCGAAAGGCTCGAAGCGGCGGCTTCCGGCCCGTCACACTTGACCCGGAAATCTGCGATCACCCGCTTGGCGAACGCGAGGACGGCGTTGTGATCGATTATGCCATTCCTGACCAGCCCGGCGGAATGCGCGGTCATCAGGGCGTTCTCCGCAAGCGAGAGTTCCGGTACGGCACCACGGCCAAGCCGCTCCTCGGGAACGAAGCACAATCCAAGCTCTCGGCGTTCGTTCGGCGCCTTGTGGCCGATCGCATCACCCGCCAACCGCAGGACATCGCTTCGTGCGCATCGCGTTTCGCCGGACAGCACGCGCAGCAACTCCTGTTGGCCGTTGCCGGAAACGCCCGCTATGCCGACGATCTCGCTAGGACGCAGTTCCAGGGAAACGTCCTTCAGGTCGGTGCCGAACGGGTCCGCTGCCGGATGGTCGAGCCGATCGATCAGCAGTACGGGAGCGCCGACCGCGGCGCGGGGTGAGCCGGGACGAGCCTGGACCAGGTCCTGCCCCACCATGAGGCGCGCCATGGTCATCTCCGTTTCCTCCTGCGGCCGGCAGGTTCCAACGACACGGCCCGCCCGCAGGATGGTGGCGCTCTGGCACAGTTCCCTGATTTCATGCAGCTTGTGGCTGATGTAGAGAATGCTGCACCCGTTGCGCGTCACCTGCCGCAACGTATCGAACAATTTCTCGACAGCCTGCGGGGTGAGCACCGAGGTTGGCTCGTCCATGATCAGCAATTGCGGGTTTTGCAGAAGGCAGCGGATGATCTCTACCCGCTGCCTTTCGCCGACCGACAGCGAATAGACGAAACGATGCGGATCGATGGCCAAGCCGTATCGTTTCGAAATCGCCTCGATGCGGCGGGCCAGGTCCTTGAGGTCAGGCCTGCCCGGCAGCCCGAGCGCGGCGTTCTGCGTCACGGTCAACGTCTCGAACAGCGAGAAGTGCTGAAAGACCATGCCGATGCCGAGCGCACGCGCCTGGGCCGGGCTGCCGATGGACACCCGCGCGCCGTTCCAGAGTATTTGGCCCGCATCCGGTTTGACGACGCCGTAGATGCACTTCATCAACGTCGACTTGCCGGCGCCGTTCTCGCCGAGCACGGCATGGATCTCGCCAGGCTCCACGACAAGGTCCACCCGGTCGTTGGCAATCAACGCCGGATAGGCCTTGGTCAGTCCGCGCACCTCCAGGCGGGGTGCCTGATCCCGTGACACGCCCTCTCTCCTAATTCGAGGGAATGCTGCCCTGGATGCCCGCGGAGAGCCAATCCAGCCGCATCAATTCGTCGTCGGACAATGAAACGCCGGCCGCGACGCGTTCTTTTCCGGCCTGGTCCGAAATCGGCCCCGTGAACGGCTTGAGCGTGCCCGACTTGAGGCCGTCCTCCGCCTTGGCGACGAGTTCCTTGAGATCGGCCGGCAGAGCTTCGTTGGTGGACGATACCCGGATCACGCCCTTCGCCGCGCCGGCCCACTCGCTGCCGGATTTCCATGTGCCGTCCAGAACGTGCCTGGTGGTTTCGATGTAGAGCGGCGACCAGTCGAGCACGGTGGCGATCAGTTGGGCTTTCGGGCCGTATTTGGCCATGTCGCTTTGCCATGCGACCGCATGGGCTCCCTTTTCCTCCGCCACCTGGATCGACACCGGCGAGGAAAGAATGGAACTCAGCACGTCCGCGCCGCCGTTCAAAAGCGCCATCGCGGCCTCACGCTCGCGGCCCGGGTCGTACCAGGTGTTGAGCCAGACGATCTTGACCACCGCTGTGGGATTGACGCTGCGAACGCCTAGCGCAAAGGCATTCACCGACTGCACGACCTCGGGTACCGGCATTGAGGCCAGGAAGCCGATCGTGCCGCTCTTGGTCGTTTTGCCGGCGACGATGCCGTTCAGGTAGAATCCCTCATAGACGCGCGCCGAGTAGACCCCCATGTTCTTGCTGGTCTTGAAACCCTGCGCGTTCATGAAGACGGTGTTGGGAAACTGCGCGGCCACCTTCGCCATGGGATTCATGTAGCCGAAGGAAACCGCGTAGATCAGCTTCGTGCCACCTTGCGCGAGCTGCCGCATGACGCGTTCGGAATCCGCGCCGGTCGGCACCTGGACGACCTTTGTCTTAACGGCTGTGCCAAGCGCCTTTTCAAGGGCAATGCGGGCATCCTCGTGCTGCCGCACCCAACCGACGTCGCCGATGGGATTGTCGTAGAGAAAGGCGACCTCCAGTGGAGGCTTTTCATCGGCCAGCAAGGGCACCGCCGAAAACAGAGTGGCGGCGGCGGTGGAAATCAGGAATGTACGACGGCTAGGCTTCATGACTGCAACTCCTCCAATTGCAAAGGCGATATCCCGTGAGAAACGGCCCCGCGCTCGCGCAACTCGTTCACACTCATAAGAACGCGTTCCGCCGTCGCCGGCGCCTCGAGCCGGGGGCTGAAGCGATGGTCCGCTACGCTGGCGATGGCGTCGCGAAGCGCGAAGAAAACGGAAATACCGTGAAGCAACGGCGGTTCGCCCACGGCCTTCGATCGATAGATCGAATCCTCGACATTCCCGGACGAGTCATAGAGCGATACGCGGAAGTCGCGCGGCATGTCGCTGGCAACAGGAATCTTGTAGGTCGAGGGCGCATGAGTGGTAAGCCTCCCATGCTTGTCCCAGACCAATTCCTCCATTGTCAGCCAACCCATGCCCTGGGTGAACGCGCCCTCGATCTGGCCTCGGTCAAGCGCCGGGTTCAAGGAACTGCCGACGTCGTGAAGGATATCGGTTCGAACAACGCGGTTTTCGCCGGTGAGGGTGTCGATGACCACTTCCGAAACCGCGGCGCCGAAAACGAAATAGTAGAACGGGCGCTTTCCCGAGAGGGAGTTCTTGTTCCAGTCAAGCGTGGGCGTCCGGTAAAAGCCAGTCGCCGAAAGCTGGATCCGGTTCATGTAGGCCAGCTTGACGAGGTCGGCGAAGGAGATGCGATCGTCCCCGATTTCCACCGCATTCGGCACGAAGCGGACCTTGGCGGGGTCGACGCCGAAATGACCGGCGGCGAAATCGATCAGCCGTTGGCGTATCTTCCGCGCGGCCGCCTGGGCGGCCTTGCCGTTGAGGTCGCTTCCGGAAGACGCGGCGGTGGCCGAGGTGTTCGGGACCTTGCTCGTATCCGACGCGGTGATGCGGATACGATCGAAGTCGATCATGAGCTCCTGGGACACTACCTGGGCGACCTTGGTGAACAACCCCTGCCCCATCTCGGTGCCGCCGTGGTTCAGCATCACGCTGCCGTCGGCATAGACATGGATAAGTGCACCCGCCTGGTTGAGATGCAGCGAGGTGAAGGAGATGCCGTATTTGAGCGGGGTCAGCGCGATCCCCTTGCGCAGGACGCCGCCCCTGGCGTTGAACGCGCGGGTGGCTGCCCGACGGGCGTGGTAGTCGGAACTGGCGACAAGCGTGTCGACGAGGTCGGCGATCACATTGCCGGTCACCTCCTGACCGTAATGCGTGGTGTTGCGTTCGGCCGTGCCGTAGAAATTCGCCCGTCGGACCTCGAGCGGGTCCAACCCGAGCCGGTAGGCGATCTCATCCATCACCTGCTCGATGCCAAGCGCGCCTTGCGGTCCGCCAAATCCCCGAAAGGCCGTGGCCGATACCGTGTTGGTCTTGCAGCGGTATGAATTAACCGTCGCCTGTTCGAGGAAGTACGCGTTGTCGCTGGTGAGCGCCGCCCGGTCGTTGACGCCAACGGACAAGTCGGCGGAGTAGCCGCAGCGACCCATGACGTCCATCACTATGCCCTGGATGCGACCGCGCTCGTCGAAACCCACGTCAAAGGCGGTTTCGAAATCGTGCCGCTTGCCGGTCATCACCATGTCGTCGTCACGATCAACGCGAAGCTTGACGGGTCTGCCGGTCTTCTGCGCAAGCAAGGCTGCGTTGCAGGCAAACAGCACCGAGCCGCTTTCCTTGCCGCCGAAACCACCGCCCATGCGCCGGCATTCGACCACCACGTCTTTTGAAGACAGGCCAAGCGCATGCGACACGTGGTGTTGCGTCTCGGTCGGGTGCTGGGTGGACGAATAGACATGCATCCCACCGTCGTCGCGGGGAACCGCATAGGCAATGTGCCCTTCCAGATAGAACTGCTCCTGGGCTCCCATGCGAATGCAACCCTTCAAGCGATCGGGAGCGTTGGCGATCGCGTCCGCGGCATTGCCGCGAACGATATGGCGAGTGGGCAGCACGAAAGCCTGCCGTTCCATGGCCTCGCGTATGGAGAATACAGGCGGCAGATCCTCATACTCGACTTCAGCCAGTCTCACGGCGCGTCGAGCCTGTTCGATCGTCAGCGCCGCGACCGAGAACAGGGACTGGCCAACGCACTGCACGAGGCTGGGAGCCAAGATCGGCTCGTCATCGATCATGGGACCGCAATCGTTCTTGCCGGGTATGTCTTGCGCCGTGAGCACGGCCACCACGCCCGGCGCGGAACGAACCTTGCTGAGGTCAAGCTTTCGGATAAGCGCATGGGCGCGCTGGCTTTGCCCCACCGCGGCGTAGAGGGTTCCGCGAAGTTCCGGCAGGTCGTCGACGTAATCGGCCGCGCCGGTGACGTGCAGGCGGGCGCTGTCATGTGCGATGGCCTGGCCGACGCCGCCTCTCTGAATGCCAGGATTGCTCATCGGACTGCCTCGTTCGCAAGAACACTGATGCGTCCCGTCGAGCCCGAGGTCTCAAGGAAGCATTTGTAGAGGAGGTTGCGGGCCACCATGCGGCGGTAGCCGCGCGAAGCCCGCATGTCGTCGATCGGCTGGAAATCGCTATCGAGCGCATCCATGGCGCCCAGAACAACCGATTCTTCCCAACGGCGCCCGAGCAGCGCAGCCTCGCAATGCGACGCCCGCTTCGGTGTGGCGGCCATGCCACCGAAACCGATCCGCGCTTCCTTCACTCTGTCGCCT
This sequence comes from Bradyrhizobiaceae bacterium, assembly GCA_044508545.1. Lineage (GTDB taxonomy): Bacteria > Pseudomonadota > Alphaproteobacteria > Rhizobiales > Xanthobacteraceae > Nitrobacter. The sequence goes on from JBIQHO010000174.1 coordinate 5,372, forward strand.
TCCAACTCGATGGCAAAGGCGGCGCAGACGGCCGAGATGTCCTGGTCGAAACGCTTCGATATCTTGTAGGCGCGCACCAGTCGCTTCGTATCCGGCAACGGCACGCGGATGCGTTCGACAAACTCGCCCGGCATGAGGACCGTGCGCTGATAGCCGGGATAGAATTCGTCCAGGGCGACCTCGCGCGTCACCTGTCCCCTGCGCAGCAGCAGCGAGGCGCCTATAGCCATCAGGACGGGCATCGAATCGCCGATCGGCGAGCCATTGCCGATATTGCCCCCAAGCGTGCCGCTGTTTCTTATCGGCGGAGAAGCAAAGCGCCGCGCCCATTCGGCAAGTGTGGGGTAGGCTTACACAAGGGGCGGGAAGGCGTCGGTCAGCGTCACCGCGGCACCTATTTCCAGGTGGCTGTCCGTTCGAACCACGGTGCGCAGCTCAGCGACACGCCCGACATGGATCAGGCTTGGCAGATCCTGCCGCTTCTTGGTGACAGTGAGTCCAAGGTCGGTACCCCCAGCCAGCAACCTGGCTTCCGGGTTGGCCAGCCGAAGCTCCGCCAGTTCGTCCAGGGAGGTCGGCGACCAGTACCGCCGGCCGGGTAGCTCGACCCCGATGCTTCCTTGCGCCATCTGGCTGAGCCGGTCGTGACAATGAGAGCGCTGCGTACGGATATGCTCGACTTCCCGCGCATCGCCTTGCCGCGCCACGCGCTCTGCCGCGTCGACGATCGGACGATACCCGGTGCAGCGGCATAGATTGCCGGCCAACGCACATTCGATGGCGTCACGGTCAGGGCGCGTCTCCGACAACGAAGCAGCGTGCAGCGACATCACGAAGCCCGGCGTGCAGAAGCCGCATTGCGAACCATGGCCATCCACCAAGGCCATCTGGATGGGAGCAAGCGAGCCGTCGGCCCGCTTCAGTCCCTCGACTGTCGTGACTTCCTTTCCGTCCAGCGTAGGCAAAAGCTGGATGCATGAATTGGTGGCGCGGCTGCGAATGCTGCCGTCAGTCCGCTCACTCACGACCACCGTGCATGCGCCGCAGTCGCCCTCGGCGCAGCCTTCCTTGGTGCCCGCAAGCCCGGCGACCTCACGCAGATAGGTCAGAAGGGTCCTGTTGGAATCCGGGCAGGCAATCGTGTGCTTTTCACCGTTGATGAAAAACGAGATCGCATCCCTGCCGCGCGGCAAGGCTGCCGCCAGGTCGGTCATATCCATCAATTTGCCCTTTGGTTCCTCCGGCAGCGTTTCATTGTTTTGTCTTGGCCGCCACCTAAGGACTGTCATCCTTTCATGCACACATTTTTTGTCAACATTTTTTGCTACAGAATTATCCTCGTACCGGCGTATAGTGTTTCTACACAGCCGCCCGTAGTGGTGATCGGGACATTGGATTGGAAATGCATCATGGATCGAACGCCAGCCGATCAGAGGAAGCTTCACGGGGTGATCCCAGAGACCGGCTTGCCCGACGCCTCGCCGGAAGAAACCGTCTACCAGACGCTTTATGAGGCCATTATCGATCGCCGATTACAGCCGGGAGCGAAGTTGAAGGAGCTGCCACTCGCCGAAGCCTTCGGGGTGACGCGCAGTGTCGTTCGCAAAGCGCTGATGCGCCTGGCGGCGGCCAAGGTGGTGACCTTGCGCAATCAGCACGGGGCAACGGTTGCATCCCCCTCGAAGGAGGAAGTCGTCCAGATCTTCGAGGCGCGCCGGCTCGTCGAGACCCATCTGGTCGGAACGTTGGCGGAGATGCCACAGCGTGCGCGGCTGGCGGAGCTGAAAGACCTCCTCGATCGCGAGCGCGACGCCTATCGGCAAGGCGACGCGAGGACCGGCATCAAGCTGTCGATGGAATTTCATATGCGCCTGGCGACCTACGCGGGCAATGAAGTCCTGGCGGAATTCCTCGAGCAGCTCATTGCCCGGACCCCGGTCATCCTGATGCCTCACGGCGAGCCGGAACATCGTGCGTCATGTTCGGAGAACGAGCATGACAACATCGTCGCCGCCATTCTCGCCGGTGACCGTGAGCAGGCCGTCGCCCTGATGTTCTCGCATCTCAACCATG
>JBIQHO010000175.1:0-7397 GCA_044508545.1 Bradyrhizobiaceae bacterium
GTCTCCGGCCTTCTTTGCGCGCGGCGACACGATGATCCCGCTTCTGGCGACGCTGAAGGGCGTCGCCGTGGCGATCGTGCTCGCCGTCATATTCGGACGGATGTTCGGGATCGGCGGAATCGCCGCCGCGGTGGCGCTCGGCGCATGGAGCAATGCGGCGAGCCTCGCGCGGAGCACCGCCGCGACGTTCGGATTTTCCGTCGACGCCGAAGCGCGCCGGCGTCTGCCTCGCATCGTACTGGCTGCATTGCTGATGGGCGGGACTTTGTGGCTCACCGCCCAATTACTGCCGACCATCGCCGGCGCGCATACGATCTTGCAGGCCGCACGGCTCGCGATCCTGATCGCCTTCGGCATCGCGGTCTACGGCATCTGCCTGCTGTCGTTCCGGGTGATCGACTGGCGCAGCATGCGGACCGCCTTGATGCGATCCGGCGACTTGCGTCCCTAGATCATTTTCGCTTCCGATTGAATCAGGAGCGGCGCTATGATTTTGATTTGACGCGTTTTCTTCACGCCAACCGGATTCCACTCGGCTCGAAAATGCTCTAAAGCGTGGCACCACATGCGGCGCCGGCCGCGTTGAAACAGGCAGAAAGAGAAAGCGAAAAGAGCGATGACACGGGTTTTTTCGGGCGTGCAGCCGACCGGCAATCTGCATCTGGGCAATTATCTCGGGGCCATCGTCAATTTCGTGAAATTGCAGGCCGACCACGAATGCCTTTATTGCGTGGTCGACCTTCATGCCATCACCGTGCCCGTCGCGGTGTGGGGCGGGCCTGAGGAGTTGCGCCGCAACACCCGCGAGGTCACCGCAGCTTTCATCGCCGCCGGCATCGATCCGAAGCGCCATATCATCTTCAACCAGAGCCAGGTGGCGGGACATGCCGAACTGACCTGGGTGTTCAACTGCGTGGCGCGGCTCGGCTGGCTCAACCGCATGACCCAGTTCAAGGAAAAGGCCGGCAAGGACCGCGAGAACGCATCGGTCGGGCTTTACGATTATCCGGTGCTGATGGCGTCGGACATTCTGGTCTATCGCGCCACCCACGTTCCGGTCGGAGAGGACCAGAAACAGCACCTCGAACTCAGCCGCGACATCGCCCAGAAATTCAACAACGACTTTTCCGGATCGATCGCCGCCAACGGCTTGGAGGAAAAATTCTTTCCGCTGCCGGAGCCCGTGATCACCGGGCCCGCGACGCGCGTGATGAGCCTGCGCGACGGCACCAAGAAGATGTCGAAGTCGGACCCCTCGGATTATTCGCGCATCAACCTCACCGACGATGCCGATACCATCGCGCAAAAGATCCGCAAGGCCAAGACCGACCCGGAGCCGCTGCCGTCGGAGGAAAAGGCGCTGGAAAGCCGCCCCGAGGCCGACAACCTCGTCGGCATCTATGCGGCCTTGTCGGGCACGCCCAAATCCGAGGTGCTCGCGCAATTCGGCGGCGCGCAGTTCTCGGGCTTCAAATCCAACCTCGTGGATCTGGCGGTCGCAAAGCTGTCGCCGATCGCAGCCGAGATGAAGCGGCTCACCGACGATCCCGCCTATGTCGACCGGATTCTGATCGAGGGAGCCGACCGCGCCCGCGCCATTGCCTCGGAAACCATGGACGCGGTGAAGGACATCGTCGGGTTCATCCGCAAGCGCTAGGGCCCCGCTTCCGATGGAATCAGAAGCGGGGCTCTATGATTTTGATTTGACGCGTTTCTTCACGCGAGCCGGTTTCCTTCCCCGGGTCAAGCCCGAGGACATGCTTCGCTCGAAAACGCTTTAGATCAAGACGATTGGATCGAATCGATCCGACATCATGAACCTGATCGAATCCGGTATTTCAGGGTAACGGATGCGGGCGGAAAACCGCGACACGCTTCCCGCTCCGCTGCATCGCGCCTTCCACCGCTTTGCACACCTGTTGATCACCCTCGTGCAAGCTGCTTGTCGGATCGGGGCGCGCCGTGGCAGCATGGCGACGGCTGGTTCAGCACCGGGACATCATGAGCGCACACCGTCGAAGCTACGAGAGCGGCCACAAGCCGAAATATCTGGTCGTCGTCGACGACAGCGCGGAATGGGACCGCGCCGTCTATTATGCCAGCCGGCGCGCCATTCGCGTTGGGGGCGGCATCGTGATGCTGCGGGTGGTCGAGCCCGAAGACCGCAATCAGGAATGGCTCGGCGTCGCGGAGGTGATGCGCGCCGAAGCCTATGAAGGCGCGAACGCAGCGCTCGACCGCGCCTCTGGCCGGGCCAACGGCATTGCCGCGATTACGCCGGAACGCGTCATTCGCGAGGGTTCCCCGCTCGAACAGATTCTCGACGTCATCGACAAGGACCTCGATATTTCGATGCTGGTGCTGGCCGCCAGCGGCGGCCCCGAGGGCCCGGGTCCGATCATCACGACGCTGGCCAAAACCGCGGGCAACTTCCCGATTCCGGTCACGATCGTGCCGGGCAGCCTGGATGACGACGCGATCGATGCGTTGTCCTAGGAGCCTCGGGAATCGAAAGCGAAGCTGTATAATCTCGTTTTTGACGCGTTTTCCTGGCGGCCGACCGGTAACCCACCTGACTGAAAATGCTCCAGATCAGCGTCAGGCGCCGGCGGGCCGGCGGCCCGCGCCCTTGATCGTGCTTTGGCCATGGCTATCTGCTAAGGGAACCTACGCGCCGGCCTTGAACCGGCGACGACGGAGACACCCATGTTCATTCAGACCGAAGTTACCCCCAATCCCGCCACCTTGAAGTTCCTTCCGGGCCGCACCGTACTGGGCAAGGGCACGATGGAATTTACCGGCCCCAGCTCGGCCGACCGCTCGCCGCTCGCCGTGAAGCTGTTCGCCGTGCACGGCGTCACCGGCGTGTTCTACGGCTCGGACTTCATCACGGTGACCAAGGACGACAGCGACTGGCAGCATCTCAAGCCGGCCATCCTCGGCGTGATCATGGAACACTACATGTCTGGCGCGCCGCTGTTGACGGACGGCGACACCGCCGGGAATGGTGAGAGCGACAATGACGTTGAATTCTTCGATGAAGCAGACGCCGAGACCGTGACCTTGATCAAGGACCTGATCGAGACTCGGGTGCGGCCGGGCGTCGCCGACGATGGCGGCGACATCACCTTCCGCGGCTTCAAGGATGGCATCGTCTATGTGAACATGAAGGGCTCGTGCTCCGGATGCCCGTCATCGACGGTCACCTTGCGGAACGGCATCCAGAACCTGCTGAAGCATTTCGTGCCCGAGGTGGTCGAAGTGCGGCCGGTGTAGCAGGCGCCGCTTCCCCCGAGGACCTTCAGAGCTTGGCGACGACGACCAGCCGCTTGACCTGGCCGCTCTTGTAGGCGCGCAGGAAGGCGTTGTAGTTTCTGAACGACACGCAGCCGTTGGAGTCGCCGTTCGGGCCGAGCATATAGGTATGCGCGAGCAGTCCGCTGCGCCCGTATATCTTGTCCTCGCCGCCGACCGGCTTCAGCCGGATCGCTTCCACGCCGTGGAACGGACGTTCGCGCAAGGACAGATCATAGGTGTGCGGCGGCGTTACGCCGCGCATTTTCCTGTCGGCGGAACGCGGATCGTCCAGCATCTTGCCGAGCCCCGAATGCGCCTCGAGCTTGGTGCCGTTCGGCATGTAGACCGTGCGCGCTGAGATATCGTAGACGGCGGTATATTGATCGTATTGCGGAATGCGGCCGAGCGTCAGGCTCTCGCCGTCGCTCGTCACCCCGCCGTCGGGCGCCGCGAAGGCGAGCTGCAGACCGCCGGAGAGGGATTTACCGAACAGCTTCTCGAAGATCGACGGCTTCTTCGGCTCGGCCTCCGGCTCCAGCGCGGCAGCAGTGTTGGCCTGAGCCACATCGCGGCTGGAAGGAGCGGAAGCCTGCAACTGACGTAATTCGGCCGGACGCGGCGCCGGCATCGGCACCACCGCGACGACCTGCGGCGCCGGCGGAAGCGGCAGCGTCTCCGGCATTGCCTCCGGGGGAAGCGAGGCGACCTCTACCGGAGCAGGCTGAGCCGGCGCGGCCTGCGGGCGGAAGCTTTCCGGCTCTCCGCCGAGGAAGCGCGGACCGTAGAGCCAGGCCGTGCGGGACCGGGCGGCGGGATCTTCAATGCGGGCATCGGCCGTTGCACGAACTTCAGGAGCCGCCCGAGCGGCGCGTGGCGCCGGCGTCTCATGGAGCGCCTCATACGCAGCAGCGATGCGATCGGCCGGTATAGCGCGGATGGATGCGGCCGGCGGTAGCGACGCCGTGACCAGTTCCGGGTCTCCGCCGGAAACATTGGCGTAGAGGGTCCAGGCGCAGGCGAGCGCGATGCAGCCGAGCGCGGCGGCGCCAACAATATTCTGAGGAACGGCCTTGCGGGGCGGAGCGGCGGAATAATCCGCCGCATCGTAATATCGCGTGCCTGTAACGTATGTCATTCGCCCCACGTCCAGAATCACTCAACGCCCGGTGTTTGCGAGCGGCGCACGAAATTCCCCATGCCGCCAGCAGGTGCGGATACAAGACTGCGCATTTGGTCGAATCGATGACCCCAAGTTCCGGAGAACCTGTCGCAGACTTGCGGAGCGTCATTAAGGCGAGTTTTAGTTAAATGCCGATTAAATGCAGGCCGGATCCAGGGCGCAGCCCCGAAAATGGACAGAATCATGGCAATCCGGTGTCTTTAACATGGCGCAGTCTGCCGCACCCGCAGGCCATGCGGCGAGAACGGTGCTAGACATGACGCTCGGCCTTATGACGCCGTTGATCTGATAAGACGCGTTCTCAACGCGGACCCGGCACAAATCCTCGGATCAGCCGAGGACCTGCTCGAAACGATAGTCTGGCTTCCGATGCTTGTTCTTGCGATCGACACCGCACTCGATGCCTGCGCCGCCTGTGTCCTGGACACCGACGAAAACCGGCTTGTCGCCCATGAATCGCTGCCGATGAAGCGCGGCCACGCCGAAGCGCTGATGCCGCTGATTGCGCGCGTCATCGACACCGCCGGGATCGCCTTCTCCTCCCTCGACCGCGTCGCCGCGACCACCGGCCCCGGCAGTTTCACCGGTCTTCGCGTGGGACTGTCGGCCGCGCGCGGCATTGCGCTTGCCGCCGGCAAACCAGCGGTCGGCGTGACGACCCTGATGGCCTATGCCGCGCCGGTTGTCGGCGAGAACCGCTGCTCGCCGGTGATCGCCGCGATCGATGCCCGCCATGACCAGGTTTATTTCCAGGTTGTCGGCGGCGACGGCTCCACGCTGGTCCGGCCGCAGGTTGCCCCGGTCGAGACGGCGCTCGCCGCATCGCGTTTCGGTGCGCCGCATCTGGTCGGCAATGCCGCCCGGCTTCTCGCCGACCGCTGGCCCGCGCACACCCCGCCGCCGGTCGCGGTCGATCCGCAGACAGCGCCCGACATCGCCTGGGTGGCATGGCTCGCCGCGGCGGTCGATCCCGACGCCGCGCCGCCGCGCCCCACCTACCTGCGCGCCCCCGACGCCAAGCCCGCCGGCGATCTCCTGCGCAAGACATCCAGGCCGGCTGCATCAACATGACCTGGTTCGGAAGCAAGGAACGCGCGACGCCCGTGGTCGAGGCCGCGAGCCCGCACGACGCCGCGCGCCTTGCGGCCATTCATGGTGCATCGTTTCACCGCGGATGGGGCGAAGGCGAATTCGACGTCATGATCGCGGAACGCAACACGCTGGTTCAGCGTTTGCGGTTGCGATCGAGCGTGATCGGCTTCGCCGTGTCGCGCATCGCGGCGGACGAGGCCGAGATTCTCTCGATCGCGATCGACGCCGGCCATCGCGGTCAGCGATTCTCGCGCGACCTGCTGTTCACGCATCTCGGCTATCTCGCCGGGCGCGGCGTCCGCAGGGTGTTTCTCGAAGTCGAGGAAAATAATCAGCCGGCGCGGCGTCTCTATGAACGGGCGGGCTTCGTCGTCACCGGGCGCCGCGAACGCTATTATCGGGAGCCTGGCGGCAAGGAGCTGAATGCCTTGGTGATGCGCCGCGACTTGTCGTAGTCTGCGCACGGTGGCAAAAAGGACGGGGATCGCAGGAATCGGTTTTGCGTCCGACCGTACTCCCGAATGTCATTCGCTTGCACTATCTTGACGCATATTTGCCTGCGACCGACTCACACCCTGGCGGACCTTGCGCCATCGGAACCGGACACGTCATGACGGCCCTGAAACCGACCTCTGCGCAGAAGCCCACAACGATCGAAGCGCGGTGCGCCGCCACCGGGATGCGCATGACCGAACAGCGCCGGGTTATCGCGCGCGTGCTGGCGGAAGCCTCCGATCATCCGGACGTCGAGGAACTCTATCGCCGCTGCGTCGCGGTGGATGACAAGATTTCGATCTCGACGGTCTATCGCACCGTCAAGCTGTTCGAGGACGCCGGCATCATCGAGCGACACGATTTCCGCGAGGGCCGTGCGCGCTACGAGACGATGCGCGACAGTCACCACGACCATCTCATCAACCTGCGTGACGGCAAGGTGATCGAATTCACCTCTGACGAAATCGAAAAGCTGCAGGCCGAGATCGCCCGCAAGCTCGGCTACAGGCTGGTCGACCACCGCCTCGAACTCTATTGCGTTCCGATGGACGAGGACAATTCCTGAGCGCACGCTCCATCCGACGCCATGCGGCAGGGGCCGCGATCCGTCGTTCAGTTGGAAAAATCAGCCAGGTCGTTTCCGGGACACGCATGGCCTGAAATCCGGATGTGATCCGGCCGAATTTCCGGATTCGCCCTCGCAGAGGCGCGATTGCGCATCGGGAATGACAATGGACCTACTGGATTTTCCGCCGCTCAGCCTATAACTGAGCGATATAACCGACACCGGGTTCCATGACGCCGCCGCGCAAGCTGCACATCAAGTCCTACGGCTGCCAGATGAATGTCTACGATGCCCAGCGCATGGTGGATACGCTGGCGGGCGAAGGCTTTGTCGAGACCGCCAGCGCCGAGGAAGCCGATCTCGTCATCCTCAACACCTGCCACATCCGCGAGAAGGCCTCCGAGAAGGTCTATTCCGAACTCGGCCGCCTGCGCGCCGCCAAGGATCAGGCGGCAAGCGCCGGCCGCGACATGAGCGTCGTCGTCGCCGGTTGCGTCGCACAGGCCGAAGGCAATGAGATCATCCGCCGCGCGCCCGTCGTCGATGTGGTGGTGGGACCACAGAGCTATCATCACCTGCCGCAACTGCTGGCCCGCGCGAAGGCCAACGGCCGCGCCCTCGAAACCGAGTTTCCGGTCGAGGACAAGTTCGGTTTCCTGCCGCAGCCGTCGCCGCAGGCGATCCGCGCCCGCGGCATCTCGGCCTTCGTGACGGTGCAGGAAGGCTGCGACAAGTTCTGCACCTTCTGCGTCGTGCCCTATACGCGCG
>JBIQHO010000176.1:0-7356 GCA_044508545.1 Bradyrhizobiaceae bacterium
TGACGATGTAGGCGTCCTTGCGGATCAGCTTGAGGCGGCGCGCCGACAACAGATGGAAGGTGGCCGGGGTATGCGGACAGTTCACCGAGATGATGTCCATCCGGGCCAGCATCTGGTCGAGCGAATCCCAGTAGGTCGCGCCAAGCTCGTCGGCGATCTTCGGGGCGACCGGCTTGCGGTTGTGGTAGTGGATCTGCAGGCCGAAAGCGCGGGCGCGGCGCGCCACCGCCTGGCCGATGCGGCCCATGCCGATGATGCCGAGCCGCTTGCCGCCCAGCCGCCGGCCGAGCATCCAGGTCGGCGACCAGCCGGGCCAGTCGCCGCCGGCGGTCAACAGCGCCGCGCCCTCGATAAAACGGCGCGGCACCGCCAGAATCAGCGCCATGGTCATGTCGGCGGTGTCTTCGGTGAGAACTTTCGGCGTGTTGGTGACGGTGATGCCGCGCTCGTGCGCGGCCACGACATCGATATTGTCGACGCCGTTGCCGAACTGCGCGATCAGCCTCAGCTTGCAGTCCGGTTGATTCAGCACGGTCGCGGTGATGTCGTCGGTCACCGTGGAGACAAGGATATCCGCGTTGCGGACGGCGTCGATGAGCTGTTCCGGCGTCATCGGCTGGTCGTCGAGATTGAGCCGCGCGTCGAACAGTTCGCGCATGCGGGTCTCGATCGAATCCGGCAGCTTGCGCGTGACGACAACCAGAGGCTTCTTCTTCGCCGACATCTCTTGCCCTCTAGCGTTGCGCTTTTGCGGTTTTCGAACCGGCTCCGATGCAACGGCGCAATCCGGCGAATTCAGGTTCGGTCGACGGACCGTTCAGTTCCCGTTAACCCGCTTGTTCGAAACTGCGGCGCCTGCAGATCTCAACGTCTGTCACCTTGGTTTTCCCGGGTCGCGTGCATGTTCCGTGCAGTTTCCCGGGCTCCCCGGTCGCCGGGCGCCTGATCCTCTCTAGCAGAAGGCCGGGCCAAGACAAGAACCCCCGGGCCTGGAATGCGGATCAGTCGGGATCGGGCGGCAATGTGAGTTTCGCGAGGGGGGAGTGATGATGGTGAAACAGTTTTTCACGTCCATGGCGTGCGCAGCCGCGATGCTCGGTGCGGTCGGCATCGAAACCGCGGCCAACGCCAAGGACTCCGCGCTGTCCACGAGCGGACTTCCGATTCCGCGTTATGTCAGCCTGAAATCCGATCATGTGAACGTCCGCGCCGGCCCGACCAAGGACAATGACGTCGCCTGGATCTATACCAAGGCCGGGCTCCCCGTCGAAATCACGGCCGAATTCGAGAACTGGCGCCGCATCCGCGATTCGGAAGGCGCGGAGGGTTGGGTCTATCACTCGCTGCTGTCGGGCCGCCGCACCGCGGTCGTCACGATGAAGGCCAAGGACGATCTCGCGCAACTCTATACCAGCGCCGATATCCAGAGCGCGGTGGCGGCCCGCCTGCAGGCCGGCGTCGTGGCGCAGGTCAAGCATTGCGCGACGGGATGGTGCCATATCGCGGGGGACGGCTTTGACGGCTGGATCCAGCAGCAGCGCCTCTGGGGCGTCTACGCCGACGAGAAGATCAATTGAGATTTTCCCTCTCCCGTTCGCGGGGGAGGCTGCCCGGGCATCGCGCGGGCGGATGGGGCCTATGCCCCGGAAACGCCATGAGCGGTGCGACCCTCGATGCGATCAGAATCCATTTTTTGAAAATGGTCAGGGTGATCCCTCCCCAACTCTCTCCGCAAGCCGGAAGCGAATGCGCAGTGCCGCGGCGCACGCGCGGACAAAAAAGATCAACGTTAAAGCTCGGAAATGAAGCGTTCGCAGGGACGAGCGTCAGCGCTTCTTGCGCAGCCGCACCACCATGTCGATCCGGCTGATTTCGTAACCCTCCGGCACGGTGGGCATTTTTTGCAACACCAGATGCGGATCCGGGATGTCAACCAGCTCGTGATTGTTTTCGAGATAGAAGTGGTGGTGCGAGGTGACGTTGGTGTCGAAATAGGTCTTGGTACCATCGACGCTGACCTGACGCAGCAGTCCGGCGTCGGTCAACTGGTTGAGCGTGTTGTAGACCGTGGCGAGCGAGACCGGAACCTTGGCGATGGTGGCTTCTTCGTAAAGCATTTCCGCCGTGAGATGGCGCGCGCCCTTGCCGAACAGCAGCCAGCCCAGCGCCATGCGCTGCCGGGTCGGCCGCAGCCCAACCGATTGCAGCATTTCATTGACGTCGTGCCACGGGCAGCCCGTCAGCGTCGGCTGCCGTCCGTGACCGATCGCCGCAACGTCGCGGTCTTCCTCGGTCACCATCACGATGTTCTCGTTCATACTCACGCCATGCACCTGAAAATGCCCACCACCACATACTTAAGTGGTTCCACTCAGCACTATAGAAAAGAAGGGGCGTAGATGCAAGTTTTTCGCAACTAGAACGACTCAAAACTGACCGCTGCGCCTGGAAGCGGCCGCGGCGACCGGGCTTGGTGATGCCGGAATCTGTAAGTTTTATCAGTTGCTTCCTTTTGTGCCGGGGATTTGGCATTCACTGGTCTTTGCTTGCGAGGCCTTCATGCGGGCGTCTGACCCGGGCCGGGCGTCAATCGCAAGGCGCCGGCCTGCCGATTTCCGGCATCTGAATCGAAAACTGCGCGCGGACGAGGGGCCTTTGCGAATCAAAGCGCGCGAATCCAATGCGTCCGCGCTTTGCCCCCTCCTGACCCTGTGATAGAGAGCCCCGCGGCGCCGATCCCAGGAACCGGCGTATGTCTCAGGCGCAAGCCAGACGTTTCGCGCGTCTCGCGGAGCGTCATTCCTCGATGAGAAAGGCCAGACAGGATGCAGGATCGGCGCAGCAGCTACGATTATGAGGGTTTGCTGGCTTGCGGCCGGGGCGAACTGTTCGGGCCTGGAAATGCCCAGTTGCCGTTGCCGCCGATGCTGATGTTCGACCGGATCACCGAGATCAACGATCACGGCGGGGAGTTCGGCAAGGGACTGATCCGCGCCGAACTCGACGTGAAACCCGATCTCTGGTTCTTCGGCTGCCACTTCAAGGGCGATCCGGTCATGCCGGGTTGCCTCGGCCTCGATGCGCTGTGGCAGATGGTCGGATTTTATCTCGGCTGGACCGGCGGCGAAGGCCGTGGCCGCGCGCTCGGTCTTGGTGATCTGAAGTTCACCGGCCAGGTGCTGCCTCATGTCCGCAAGGTCGTCTACAATGTCGACATCAAGCGCGTGATGCGTTCGAAACTGGTGCTCGGGATCGCGGACGGATGGCTTTCCGCCGACGACGATATTATCTATCGCGCGAACGACCTGAAGGTCGGCCTGTTCAAGCAGGACGCCGCGCCGGCTGCATGAGAGCCCACGATGATGAATGAGGACGGCTCCGGCCGGTCGGCGCGGGCTTCGGTTTTTTTGACGGGGATGCCTTCATGAGACAGCGTAACCAGAGTGCGAGGAGATCATGAGGCGGGTTGTCGTCACGGGGATGGGCATTGTCTCGTCCATCGGAAACAACACTCAGGAAGTGCTGTCGAGCCTGTACGAGGCCAAGTCCGGCATCACGCGCGCGGAGAAGTACGCGGAACTCGGCTTCCGCTCGCAGGTGCAGGGCGCGCCGACGCTCAACCCGGCGGACGTGGTCGATCGCCGCGCGATGCGCTTCCTGGCGGAGGGCGCGGCCTGGAATCACGTCGCGATGGAGCAGGCGATCCGCGATTCGGGGCTGGAGCCCGGTGACATCTCCAACGAGCGGACCGGGATCATCATGGGCTCCGGCGGTCCGTCCGCGCGCACGATCGTGGAAGCGGCCGATATCACCCGAAGCAAGGGACCCAAACGCGTCGGCCCGTTCGCGGTGCCCAAGGCGATGTCGTCCACCGCATCGGCGACACTCGCAACGTGGTTCAAGATCAAGGGCGTCAATTACTCGATCTCGTCGGCCTGCGCGACCTCCAATCACTGCATCGGCAATGCCTACGAGACCATTCAGATCGGCAAGCAGGACATCATTTTCGCCGGCGGCTGCGAGGAGCTTGACTGGTCGCTGTCGGTGCTGTTCGACGCCATGGGCGCGATGTCCTCGAAATACAACGACACGCCGGCCACGGCCTCGCGGGCCTATGACGTCAGCCGCGACGGCTTCGTGATCGCCGGGGGCGCCGGCGTGGTGGTGCTGGAAGAGCTCGAACACGCCAAGGCCCGCGGCGCGCGCATCTATGGCGAGGTCGTCGGCTACGGCGCGACGTCGGACGGCTACGACATGGTCGCGCCGTCGGGCGAGGGCGCCGAGCGCTGCATGAGAATGGCGATGTCGACGGTGAAAACCAAGGTCGATTACATCAACCCGCACGCGACCTCGACGCCGGCCGGTGATCCGCCGGAAATCGAGGCGATTCGCAAGGTGTTCGGCACCGGCGAGACCTGTCCGCCGATTTCCGCCACCAAGTCGCTGACGGGCCACTCGCTCGGCGCGACCGGCGTGCAGGAGGCGATCTATTCGCTGCTGATGATGAATAACGGCTTTATCTGCGAAAGCGCCAATATCACCGAACTCGATCCGGTGTTCGCGGACATGCCGATCGTGCGTAAGCGTATCGACAACGCCAGAATTGGCGCGGTGATGTCGAATTCATTCGGCTTCGGCGGCACCAACGCCACGCTGGTATTCAAACGACTGGATGCTTGATCTGTTTGTGCGGCTTCTCGCAAGAGCGGCGGTCGCAGTATCGATTTCGTAAAGACCGGGCTGAAGCGCAAAGCATGTCTCGCGCGGATGGTCGGCCATCCAAATCTTCCAACATATCCACGTCGCAACGGCGTGGATGCCCGGCTTGGGGCGGGCAGGACGGAGTCTCGCATGACACACCTGATGCAAGGCAAGCGCGGCCTGATCATGGGGGTCGCCAACGACCACTCGATCGCCTGGGGCATCGCCAAGACACTGGCCGCGCACGGCGCGGAACTAGCCTTCACCTACCAGGGCGAGGCGCTGGCCAAGCGGGTCAGGCCGCTCGCCGAATCGGTCGGCGCGAGCCTGGTGCTGCCGTGCGATGTCGAGGACATCGTCTCCGTCGACAAGGTGTTCGCCGATATCGGCAAGGCCTGGGGCAAGATGGATTTTTTGGTCCACGCCATCGCGTTCTCCGACAAGAGCGAACTGAACGGCCGCTACGCCGACACCACGCGGGAGAATTTCACGCGAACCATGCTGATCTCCTGTTTCGCCTTCACCGAAGCCGCCAAACGCGCGGCCGCGCTGATGCCGGATGGCGGCAGCATGCTCACGCTGACCTACAACGGCGGCGACCGGGCGATGCCGAACTACAACGTGATGGGCGTCGCCAAGGCCGGGCTCGAAGCATCGGTGCGCTATCTGGCAGTCGATTTCGGCGGGCAGAACATCCGCGTCAATGCCATTTCGGCCGGTCCGATCCGCACGCTGGCCGGCGCCGGCATCGGCGATGCGCGCTTCATGTTCGCGTTCCAGCAGAAGCATTCGCCGCGCCGGCGCGGCGTCAGTCTCGAGGAGCTCGGCGGCGCCGGGCTCTATCTGGTGTCGGACCTGTCCGGCGGGGTCACCGGCGAGATTCATTTTGTCGATTCCGGCTACAACATCATCGCGATGCCGCAGCCGGACGCGCTGCGCAGCGAAGGCATGGGCAACGGAACGCCGAACGACGCGGCGAAGTAAAAGCGCGGATCGCTTGGAAACATTCTCAACGCGCCGCAGGCTTCCGTCTCACTGCACGACCTCGCCGTGCTGGGTGAGGTCAAGGCCTTCGCGCTCGTTGTCGCCGGTGACGCGCAGGCCGATCGCCGCCTTGACGGCAAGCAGGATGATCAACGTGACCACGACGTCGTAAGCGACGGTGGCGAGGATGCCGTAGATCTGGACCAATACCTGATGGGCGTTGCCGTCGATCAGGCCCGCGCCGGCCTTGTTGATGGCGGAGCGGGCGAACACGCCGGTGAGCAGCGCGCCGATGATACCGCCGACGCCGTGGACGCCGAACGCGTCGAGGCTGTCGTCGTAGCCCATCATGTGCTTGAGACCCGTCGCGCCCCAGTAGCAGCCGACGCCGGCGATAGCGCCGATCACCAGCGCACCGGTCGGATCGACGAAGCCCGAGGCCGGGGTGATGGCGACCAGACCGCCGACCGCGCCGGAGCAGATGCCGAGCACGCTCGGCTTGCCGCGCAAGCCCCATTCCCCGGCCATCCAGGCCAGCGCCGCGGCGGCGGTCGCGATCTGGGTCGCCGCCATCGCCATGCCGGCCTGTCCGCCCGCGGTCACGGCTGACCCGGCGTTGAAGCCGAACCAGCCGACCCATAGCAGCGATGCGCCGATCACCGTCAGCACCAGGTTGTGCGGCGCCATGTTCTCGCTGCCGTAGCCCTTGCGCTTGCCGAGCACCAGCGCGCACACGAGGCCCGCGACGCCGGCGTTGATGTGAACCACGGTGCCGCCTGCGAAATCGAGCACGCCGAGACCGCCGAGGAAACCGCCGCCCCAGACCCAGTGCGCGATCGGCGCATAGACCAACAGCGACCACAGGCCCATGAACCACATCATCGCCGAGAACTTCATGCGATCGGCGATCGCGCCGCAGATC
The DNA here is from genome assembly GCA_044508545.1 of Bradyrhizobiaceae bacterium. Classification (GTDB taxonomy): domain Bacteria; phylum Pseudomonadota; class Alphaproteobacteria; order Rhizobiales; family Xanthobacteraceae; genus Nitrobacter. Next base: position 6,608 of record JBIQHO010000176.1, read on the forward strand.
AGCGCCGGGGTGATGATCGCGAACGTCATCTGGAAGCACATGAACACCGATTCCGGAATCGTCGGCGCGGCCCCGGCGACGGCGTCGGTGCCCATGCCGATCAGCAGCATGCGCGAGAAGCCGCCGATAAAATTCGTGCCTGCGGTAAACGCGAAGCTGTAGCCGATCACCATCCACAGCACGGTGACGAGGCAGGTGATGGCGAAGCTCTGCATCACCGTGGCGAGCACGTTCTTCTTGCGCACCATGCCGCCATAAAACAAAGCGAGGCCGGGGATCGTCATCATCAGCACCAGCGCGGTGGAGGTCAGCATCCACGCGGTGTCACCCGAATCGATCTTGGGCGGAGGCGCTGCAGCAGCCGGAGCGGCGGTCTGGGCCAGCGCGGCGTCGGCGAAGGCCGCGAGAAAGGCCGCGCCCGAAATCGCTGCGATGGCCAGTCCCGCGCGGGCCGGGCGTTCGAACCTCATGTGGTTTACTCCCTGATTGAGAAAAGGTGAGCGCGGGATCAGATCGCCTCAGCATCCAGATCCCCGGTGCGGATGCGAAGCGCGTGCTCGAGGTCGATGACGAAAATCTTGCCGTCGCCGATCCTGCCGGTCCGCGCGGTCGAGGCGATGGCTTCGACGACCGCATCGAGCTGGGCGGAATTGACCGCGACCTCGATCTTGACTTTCGGCAGGAAGCTCACCGCATATTCCGCGCCGCGATAGATTTCCGTGTGTCCCTTCTGACGCCCGTAGCCTTTG
>JBIQHO010000177.1:0-7348 GCA_044508545.1 Bradyrhizobiaceae bacterium
TGAAGATCATCAATGTCGATACCGACATGATCATCCCCAAGCAGTACCTCAAGACCATCAAGCGCACCGGCCTCGGCAAGGGCCTGTTCTCCGAGCAGCGCTACAACGACGACGGCAGCGAAAATCCGGATTTCGTGCTGAACAAGCCGGCTTACAGGAACGCCAAGATTCTGGTGGCCGGCGACAACTTCGGCTGCGGGTCGAGCCGCGAGCACGCGCCGTGGGCGCTGCTCGATTTCGGCATCCGCTGCGTGATCTCGACCTCGTTCGGCGACATCTTCTACAACAACTGTTTCAAGAACGGCATCCTGCCGATCCGCGTGTCGCAGGAGGACCTCGACAAGCTGTTCGACGACGCCGAGCGCGGCGCCAACTCGACCTTGACGATCGACCTCGCCAATCAGGAAATCCGCGGCCCCGACGGTGGCAAAGTCACTTTCGAGATCGATCCGTTCCGCAAGCATTGCCTGCTGAACGGCCTCGACGACATCGGGCTGACGATGGAGAAGACGCCCTCGATCGTGACCTACGAGGCGAAGGCCGCCGAAGCGCGCCCCTGGGCGTGAGGAGCGGCAAGGCTCCTTCACCTCGCCATCGGCATCATCAGTTCGTCATGGCCGGGCACGCGGCAGACATTTGCTGACTGTCGAAATCTGAAGCCTTGCCGCGCGCCACGCTGTCGGAGACAACGTGCTGCTTGGCTGCGCGTACTGCCGACGCATCGCATCGCGAGGCGGATTGCTCTGAATCAGGGAGACTAACGCCTGTCGCCAGGCGGCGCTGCTGCGATCCCCGTCAATGGAGCAATGCGCAGTTATTCCGGCCCGGCTACTGCCACGATCTCGGAGAGATTATCCAGAGGCAAGCCATCGGCGCGCATGAGGCGGGTGACCACCTCTTGGCCGTCCGCAGTTTGCAGGCGCAATCGCGAGGGTCCGCCGGGCAGATGGGCTTCCGACCATTCGCGCAAGGCGACCAGCGCGGGCGTAAGCGCGCGGCCCTTCTCCGTCAGCACATAGCCATTGCGCTGCCGCCGGCCCGGCTCCCGATAGGGTCGCTGTTCGAGGATGCCTTCCGCGACCAGCTTTGACAGCCGCTCCGCGAGCACCGAACGCGGAATGCCAAGATCGTCGTGCATCGCGTCAAACCGCTCCACCCCACACAAGGCTTCGCGCAGGATCAGCAGCGTCCAGCCGTCACCGATTGAGCGGATGGCCCGTGCGAGTGCGCATTCTGCAAGCGGCACAGGGGCATGGTGGGTGGGAACGATCTTGGAGGCATCTTCGGTCATGCGGCCAGCATAACAGAGTTTGATTTTCATACCCAGAGGAGATAGTCTGGATATGAAAAATGGACTCAGATGCCAATGTCGCAATCTGCCGTCACGCCCGAGCTGATCGACCATCATCGCCAATGCGCGCACCGGAGCCGAAACGTAGCGATGCGCCGCGCATCTGGGCGCGCCCTTCGTTCTTTCTTGAACCTGTTGCCCAAGCTCTCATGGAGCCGTGCTGACAACTCGGCCAATTCCGAGCCGGAGCACCCCCGCCGCGATGTTGCGATCGTTGCGGTGCTGGCGCTCGCGCCTGCAATCGGCCTCGGCATCGCACGCTTCGCCTATGCGCTGGTTCTGCCCGACATGCGCGCCGATCTTGGCTGGTCGTATGCGGATGCGGGTTGGATGAACACGACGAATGCCGCCGGCTATCTGCTCGGGGCCTTGGTCGCCGCGCGGGCAATCGCAACTATGGGCGCATACCGCGTCATGGTGGCCGGCGCATGGGCCTGCGTCGTGGCGCTCCTGCTTTGTGCCCTGTTCCGTCACGCCATAGCGCTCAACGCCGCCAGAGTGCTGGCCGGACTCGGCGGCGGCTTCGCCTTCGTGTCGGGCGGCGTGCTCGCGGCTGGCGTGGCGCAGCGCAACCCGGAACGCGCCGCCTTTCTGCTCGGCCTGTTCTATGCCGGACCGGGTCTCGGCATTTTGCTGTCGGGCGTCGCGGCTCCGCTCACCCTCGAAACGTTCGGAGCAGGATCGTGGGGCATGGCATGGGCCGCGCTCGCGCTCCTCTCCCTGCCGCTGGCGGTCGGCCTTCATCTGGCGCGGGGTGAAAGCGCGGCGGCTCCGCCATCCGAACCGACGAGTCCGCGCTACGGGGACATGCGCTGGCTGCTCTGCGGCTATCTGTTCTACGGCGCGGGCTATATTGCCTACATGACCTTTATGATCGCCTGGGTGCAGGGCAGCGGCGGCAGGGTCAGTTTCCAAGCCCTGTTCTGGGCAGTGATCGGACTTGCGACGATGGCCTCGCCGTGGCTGTGGACCGTGATCCTCAAGCGGCTCCTGCACGGGCACGCCTTTGCCGTCCTGACCGGCATCACCGCCATCGGGGCAATGTTGCCGCTCATATCCAATACGGTGCCCATGCTGCTCGCATCGGCGGCATTGTTCGGCAGCGCATTTTTCGCGGTGGTGGCTGCAACGACCGCCTTCGTGAGACGCAACTTCCCGCAAGGGCAATGGGCATCTGCCATCGGCATTCTGACCGTCGGCTTCGGGATCGGTCAGATGCACGGACCGGTCGCTATCGGCGTGGTCAACGATGTGATGCGCAATCTCTCGAGCGGTTTATGGGCGTCCGTGTTGCTGTTGCTTATCGCCGCAATGCTTAGCGCGTTGCAGCGGGATCGTGAGGCAACATGAGGCGGCGGGAGGGCAGATGGACGACCGTGTGTCGATGGCTGCTCTGATATAAGACATGCGCTGGACGGGCCGACAGCGATTGGACGACGCCCTTGAGGCAGCCGAAGCCATCCGCGAAATCATCGACCGCACCGTCATCACCCCCGACGCGCCGCGACTTCGCCGTCACCCCGCAAAACGAGCTTGGCACAATCCTCAACTGGATCGAGCACACCGGAAAGCCGGCTACAAGCTCGCAACCGCCACCTCATCCCGTTTGTCGGCTTCGGTTAAAACTCGGGCTTGTCCCGGCCATCCCCATCTTTGCGACGTGCTGCTGTCAGTTCGCCCCCTTCACCGCCTCGGCGGCGGCGATCGCCGCCATGTTGATGATACCGCGGCTGGTGACAGTGGGCGCCAGAACATGCGCGGCCCTGCCGGTCCCCATCAGGATCGGGCCGATGGGGAGTCCCTTATTCAATTCAGTCAACAACGTCAGCGACAGGTTGGCGGCTTCCAGATTGGGGAAGATCAACAGGTTGGCTTCGCCCGAGAACGCCGGGTTGGAGATATAGTCCTTGCGCAGCAGCGGATTGACCGCGAGATCGCCGGGCATCTCGCCCTCCACCTGCAGGTCGGGCGCGACCGCCTTCAGCTTGCGATAGACGTCGCGCATCTTGGCGGCCGACGCCGCGTCGCGCGAGCCGAACGCCGAATGGCTGAGCAGCGCCACCTTGGCCTCGATCTTGAAACGGCTCAGGTGATCGCGCGCCTGCAACGTGATCTTGACGATCTCGTCGGCATCGGGGTCGGCGTTGACGTAGGTATCGGCCAGAAAGAACGTGCCGCGCGGCAGGATCAGCACCGACAGCGTCGAGAGGTGAGAAACGCCGTCGGCAAGGCCGAGGATCGCCTCCAATTCGCGGGCATGGCCGATGAAATCGCCTTCCAGCCCGCACAGCAGCGCATCCGCCTCGCCCCGGTGCATCGCCAGCGCGGCGATCGCCGTGGTGTTGGTGCGCACAACCGCACGCGCGCGATCGATGGTGACGCCGTTGCGCTCCTGCAAGGAATGATAGAGGGCGACATAGTCGCGATAGCGCGGATCGTCCTCGGGATTGATGATCTCGATGTCGCCGGCGCGGATCGGCAGGCCAAGGCGCTCGCAGCGCTGCTCGATGACGGTCGGTCGGCCGATCAGGATCGGACGGGCAATGGTTTCGTCGATCAGCACCTGCGCGGCGCGCAGCACGCGCTCATCCTCGCCGTCGGCGAAGGCGACCCGCACGCCCTTGCCGAGCGTCTGCTCGATCATCGGCTTCATCACCAGACCCGAGCGGAACACGAAGCGCTTGAGGCTGTCCTGATAGGCCGCCATGTCGGTGATCGGACGACGCGCGACGCCCGAGTTCATCGCCGCCTGCGCCACCGCCGGCGCGATCCGCAGGATCAAACGCTGATCGAACGGCGACGGAATCAGATAGTCGCGTCCGAACGTCGCCGGCACGCCGCTCACCGTCGCCTCCAGACCCGGCTCATGCGCCAGTTGCGCGATGGCGTAAGCGGCTGCGCGCTTCATGTCCTCGTTGATGACGGTGGCGCCGACGTCGAGCGCGCCACGGAAGATGAACGGGAAACACAGGACGTTGTTGACCTGGTTCGGATAGTCGGAGCGTCCGGTGCAGATCAGGGCATCAGGCCGCGCCGCCATCGCGATCTCCGGCATGATCTCCGGCACCGGGTTGGACAGCGCCAGGATCACCGGATCGGGCGCCATGTCGCGGATCATCTCCGGCTTCAACGCGCCGGCCTGCGACAGCCCGACATAGATGTCGGCGCCAGCCATCACCTCGGCGAGTTCGGTCGCCTCCGTCGCTTGCGCGAACGCGCCGCGCCAGCGATCGACCGCATTGCTGCGCTTGGTGGTGACCAGCCCCTTGCTGTCGGCGATGAAGATGTTCTCGCGCTTTGCCCCCACCGCAATCAGCATATCCATGCAGGCGATCGCGGCGGCACCCGCGCCGGAGGTGCAGATCCTGGCGTTGCCGATGTCCTTGCCGACCAGCCGCATGGCGTTGAGAACCGCGGCCGCGACGATGATCGCGGTGCCGTGCTGATCGTCATGAAAGACCGGAATCTTCATGCGCTCGCGCAGCGTTTCCTCGACCAGGAAACAGTCCGGCGCCTTGATGTCCTCCAGATTGATGCCGCCGAAACTCGGCTCCAGCGGCGCGATGATCTCGATCAGCTTGGCCGGATCGGTTTCCGCGATCTCGATATCGATGCCGTCGATGCCGGCGAACTTCTTGAACAGAACCGCCTTGCCTTCCATCACCGGCTTGGCCGCCGCCGCGCCGATATTGCCGAGCCCGAGCACGGCGGTGCCGTTGGAGATGACGGCGACGAGATTGCCCTTCGCGGTATAACGATACGCCTGATCGGGATCGGCGGCGATTTCCTCGCAAGGGGCGGCAACGCCGGGCGAATAGGCCAGCGACAGGTCGCGGGTGTTGGACAGCGGCTTGGTCGGGGTCAGCTCGATCTTGCCCGGTTTCGGAAATTCGTGAAACCGCAGCGCCGAGGCGCGCAAGTTGGCTTGGTCTTCTTCCAGCACAGTCAATCCCCCGATGCGTTCGTCCCGCTCGCGAGCGCGTGCCGGACGCAATTCCGCTGTTGCCGATGGCGATGCCGACGGGAGGTGGCAAATCCAACCAGCCGGGGCGGCAAGAAAAAAGCCTAATTTTCGTCAGGTCAAGTCAACGCTGCGATGCAGCGGCACGCATCGCCTATGGTGAGATGGCGCCGATCGACCACGGCAGCGCAATGCCACCCCTGAACACCACCACCTCGTCGTCCTCGACCGCGACCGCCGCCATGGCGCGGCTTTCGCGGCGCTCAAGAACCAGCGTGCCGCGATTGAGTTCGAGGCCGTAGAAGCGCGCGCCGTTGAGCGAGGCGAATGCTTCGAAACGGTCCAGCGCATTCTCCTCGTCGAACACCTGCACGTAGGTCTGAAGCGCGGTCGCGCCGCCGAAGATGCCGGCCGAGCAGCACTCCGCCTCCTTGCGCACACGCGGATGCGGCGCGGTGTCGGTGCCGATGAAGAAGCAGCTCTCGCCCGAGGTTGCGGCCTTGCGCAGCGCCAGCCGGTGCCGCTCGCGCTTGGCCACCGGCAGGCAGTAGAGATGCGGCTGCAACCCGCCCTGAAACAGCGAGGTGCGGTTGATGACGAGATGGTGCGGCGTGATCGTCGCACCCACGCGCGGCGCATGGGCACGGACAATGTCCAGTGTCTCCGCCGTGGTGGCATGCTCGATCACGACTTTCAGTCCCTGATGCCGCTTGAGCATCGGCAACAGGCTCTGCTCCATGAAGACGGCCTCGCGGTCGAAGATATCGATTGCGGGATCGGTGGCCTCGCCATGGATCAGCACCGGCATCCCGATCTTTTCCATACGCTCCAGCACCGGCGCCAGCGCGGCAATGTCGGTGACGCCGTGATGGGCGTTGGTGGTGGCGCCCGCCGGGTAGAGCTTGGCCGCGACCCATACGCCCTCCGCATGACCGCGCGCGATCTCGTCCGGCGAGGTCGCATCGGTCAGGTAGCAGGTCATCAGCGGCTGGAAATCGGAGCCCGCCGGGCGCGCGGCGAGAATGCGGTCACGATAGGCGCTGGCCGCCGCGACCGTCGTCACCGGCGGCACCAGATTCGGCATGATGATGCCGCGCGCGAACTGCGCGGCGGTGAACGGCAGCACCGCGGAAAGCATGGCGCCGTCGCGCAGATGCACGTGCCAGTCGTCGGGACGCCGGATGCAGATGGCGGTGACCGGCGCGGCGGCGGACGCGGCGCGGTCGAACATGGTGTCGAGACTCATGGCCCGCACTATACGCCAAACCGTGACCGGCTTGGAACCGGCGCGGCGGCGAACTATCGCCGCGCGCGGCCGAGACGGTCGGCGAGATAGGTGATCAGCGCCTCGACCCGCGCCGGCCGCGGCCCGCCCGGCGGCGTGATCAGATGCAGCGCGCCCTCGGGCTGCTTCCAGCCGTCGAGAATGACCTCCACCTGTCCGGCGGCGATGGCGTCACCGACAATGAAGTCCGGCAAGTCGGCGATGCCAAGACCTGCGATCAGCGCCGGCAGCAGCGCCTCGCCGTTGTTGACCCGCAACTGGCTCCGGGGCCGCACCGTGGCCTGCTCGCCGGCGGCGTTGGCGAAATGCCAGGCGTTCGGCGTCGAGAAATAGGCGTAGGCGAAGCAGCGGTGCTGTGCCAGGTGCATCGGATGGGTCGGGCGGCCGTGGCGCGCGAGATAGGCCGGCGCCGCCACGGTATGGCGCGGCATCGCGCACAGCCGCCGCGCCACCAGCGAGGAATCGGGCAGGCTGGCGATCCGCAAACCGAGGTCGAATCCCTCGCCGATCAGATCCACCATGGCGTCGCTGAGATGCAGATCGACGGCGACGTCGGGATATTGCGCGAGGAAATCCGGCAGCAGCGGCGCAACCACCTTGACCCCGAAGGTCATCGGCGCCGCCACCCGCACCAGCCCGCGCGGCGTGGCCGCTTCCGCCAGCGCCTCGCTCTCGGCGGCCTCGCCGTCCGCCAGAAGCCGCGCCGCCTTGACCGCCAGCGTCCGTCCGGCGTCGGTCAACGCCAGGCGTC
>JBIQHO010000178.1:0-7326 GCA_044508545.1 Bradyrhizobiaceae bacterium
ACGTAGGCGGTCGAGCGCACCCGCAGACGCCGTCCGAGGTTCAGTGGATCCACCATAACCATCCTCCGATCGAAAGCCATAACGCGAGCACCACAGCCGCGAGACCCTGCTGCAGTACCGCGAGCATGACGAAATCCCGGGGAAGACGGCGGCGCCGCCAGGACCGCGATCATTGCCATCAGTGAGGCGCAGCTCGCGATGCGAAAGCGTCAGGTGCCCGCCAACTGTCGCGGCTGACCGGCGGCGGCTGGCCATGACATCATAGGAAGAAAAATGAATAAGGAAAAATTTGATTTGATTATTCTATCTACAATATGGCCTTATATGTAATACTCGTCCCGATAGCCCATGAAGCGGCACTTCTTGCATTGCGATGGCGCAGGCCGGGTGACGACGTCGGTCCGACACCGCAAAACAGGCGACGATCTGATGCGCGGTCGAGATTGAGCGGGATTAAACAGCGGCGGCGCGGGACTTCACTTTTGGATCAACCCGGGCCGTCATGGATCAGCTTGCATTGATTCGCTCGGTCGCCTCCACGAAAACGAAAGTGGAAACCGACCATGAACCCACGCACGGGGCACGGCCTTGCGAGAATTGCTCCTCGCTGTTTGGGGTTTAAGAAACTACTATCCTTCAATGGCGAAACTGCTGTCCCGCTTTTGCGAAATACGCAACCACCACCATCTAGTGCATTCATGTCCGACGTCGTAGCCGCGGCGTGGGCGTCTTCAGTCAGACAGCCATTTGTGGACGTATGCGTCGATGAGCTCACGGACAGATTCGGACTTGATCACGAGGCCGAGGTCGATCATTTCCGCGCCGATGGACTGCGCCTGGGTCTGCGCCGGGACCGGCCCAGGCACGAGCTGGTTGGCCTCTTCGCGGAAGAACACCGCTGCCACCACCCCGGCGAACCAGATGGTACGCGCCGAATCGCCGCGCGGACGCAGCGGATCGTCGCGCATTACGAACACCGGGCTGCCGCTCGATCCGGGATATACCGCGGCGTCGATCAGGAATTGCTTGTGCCCCTCAAAGTCGAGTTCCAGCGGCGTGGCCGTGGTGCCGCGGCGCAGGATAGGCATGAGGTTGACCTGATCCCACACTCCGCTGGGATAGCCGACAAACAGCACGTCCTCGAGCGCGTCGAAGCCCCGCACCGTTGCCACATCGGGAATGCGCTCGCTGTCAATCGCGTGGTAATATAACTGCACGCCGAGATCGCGCGCCGCACGCTCCAGCGGTCGCAGCGGCACGATAGCCAGATCGACCTCGGGATCGGGATGGACAAACCACGCAGCGGGGAAGTCATCGATATTGAGCTGAAAGCGCTGGCCGAATGCCGGCTTGCCCTCGTTTGACTGAGTGAACACCAGGCCGCCGCGGCGCACGCCTTCGACCAGATGGCGGTTGGTGACGACAAACGGGGTGCTGCCCTTGGCGTGGACGTGGTTGATGATGAAGGCCGTGCCGGAGCCGGCACTGCCGTCCTCCAGTTCGGTATCCACTCGCACGGTGGAAAACAGCAGTTTTTTTGCGATAGAGTCGATTTCCATGGGGTTCACGCGTGCGGTACGGCGCGCTGGTTCAGGCGCTCAATCGCTGCCACCGCTGCGCGCTGGGCTTCCTCGGCCTCGGCCTCATTACCCATCATGGTCAGGCGGCCGAAAGAACCGAAGGCCTTGACGTCCACCAGCGTGATGTGCGCGGCCTTCTCGGCCTCATTGGCGGCATACATGATATAGCCCGCCGGCTCGACCTCCAAGATGAACATGCTTTTACCGGGCAGGATCATCGAGCCCTTGCGCAATTGACGGTTGATCAGCGTGGCGTGGTCAGGGGTGATGGCGCGGATGATCTCGTTCCAGGCCACCTTGCAGCGCAGCCGCGAATCCATGGTGGTGTTGAGCTGCCGCAGGATCAGTTCGCCCGCGGCGAGCACCTCGCTCTGGTTGCGGAAATGGAGCTCCATCGAGCCGAAAGCACGCTCGACGACTTGCTCGCCCATGCGCACATTGGTTTTCTTCAGCGCGATGTCGGAGAGGTTGTGCACGGCCATGCCCGGAGCGACCTCGATCCACATGCAGGCATCGCCGGGCACCGGCAGGAAGCCCTGCGACGACGTCGCGATGTAGGACGCCAGCTGCGGCTGCAGCGCGTCCATGAACACGTAGGTTCGCAGGGTGATCTTCATTCTCGGCCCACCCTTACCGCGTCAGGCTCATATAGAGCATCGGCAGTTTTTCCGGCAGGCGTTCGACCTGATCGATGACGGTGAAGTTCTTCAAGCCGAAGATGCGCGAGACGTACTGGTCGGCATGAGGGTCGAGCGAGAGCGCATACACCGTGATGCCCTGGCGGCCGAGTTCTTCGACTGCGGCCTTGGCGTCGTGGCGCAGGTATTGCGGATCGGTCACATCGTTGTCGGCCGGCTCGCCGTCGGTGACGACGAACACCACGCGCTTGCTCTTGGGCTGCTGCGCCAGATAGTGAGCGGCGTGTCGGAGCGCCGCGCCCATGCGGGTGGAGAGCCGCCCTTTCATCCCGGCCAGCCGCGCCTTGACCAGATCGTCATATGGCTGGTCGAAGTCCTTGAAGCGTTGGTAGTGCACATCGTGCCGGCCGTCGGAACAAAAGCCGTGAATGGCGAACGGGTCGCCGATACGGTCCAGCGCGCCGGCCAGCAATACCGTGGCGGCGCGGGTGAGATCCATCACGGTATAGTCGTGACCGCGCACCTTGTCGTTGGACGATTCAGATGTATCCAGCAGCACCAGCACCGCGAGATCGCGCAGCGCACGCTTGTAACGCATCATGATGCGCGGATCGTGCTGCTGGCCGATACGGATGTCGATCATCGCGCGTACCGCGGCGTTGATGTCGATCTCGTCGCCATCCTCCATATGGCGGATGCGCTGCATGCCCTGCGGCACCATCGACTCGATCAGGAACTTGAGCCGCGAAATCACGGGCTTGTGCTCGAGGATGATGCCTTCGATCACTTCCAGCTCGCCGAGCTGAGGGTGGTACTCGAGCAGCGTCACCCAATTGGGCCGATCGAGCTGAATCTGATAGTCCCATTCGGGATAGTGGTACGGTTCGGAAATTGGAGGACGGCCTTCGAGCGAGTTGATGCTCACGTTTTCCTGGTCGAGGTAGAATTCGGTGGGAAGCTCCCACACCTCCTGCGCATCGTCGCCGGAAAACTCGACGTCCACCTCGTTGACCATTTCCATCACGTTGACTTTTTTTCGCACCTGCTGGCGGGTCTCCCAGGTGGCGGCCATCACCTGCGCTTCGTCGTATTCCTCCAGAAACCAGACGGCGCGGTTGTCGTCGCGGTAGAGGGCGCTGAGCCCGTCGGTGAGCTTGTTGTAGGTCGGCAGGTCGAGTTCAAACAGGCGGTGCGATAAATCTACGCCGAGATTCCAGCTCACCTGATTGCTGTCCAGGTCGGGCTCAGCACGAAACGCGGCCACGCCCTCCCGCACAAAGGGATGCGGGTCGGACGAATCGAGGTCGAGCAGCGCGCGGGCGAGGCGGTCGAGCAACTCGCCGACGGTCTGCGGCTGGACCGAATAGTCGAATACCGGATGCAGCGCCAACCAAGCCTCGCGCATGCCGGGGAATTTGCGGATCGCGAGTTCTTCCACCCGCGCATCCTCGAACAGCTCGATGACCGCCATCTGCACCGGCAGCAGCGTCTGCATCGACAGCGGGTTCTGCGTAAAAACCAGATGCGCGGCGCAATGATTGGCGGCGGCGCGGTAGACCTCGATCGCGCTGACGACCTGCCCCGGCGCAGTCGCATCGCCCTCGGGCTTGTAGTCGTCATAGGCGTCGGCGATGTAGATGATATAGTGCTCGATATACGGCTTGAGCCCTTCGCGGTTTTCGTAATCGCCGGCGGTGGGGCGCAGAAAGAAATCGCGGCCCCAGATCGCGCGCATGTAGATGTTGAGCCGCCGCTGAATGTCGACAAACAGCGTGCCCTTGCGTTCTTGCTGCAGCACGGCCTGCGCGTCAGCGCTCTGTAGCCCGAAATAGGCCGCCTGCCCTTCGAAATCGGTTTTGTACGCCTGCGCGCCCCATTGCACCCAGCGACGCAACCCGCCGAGCGTAAGCTGGTTGAGCAGGCGATCGAGATTTTCCAGCATCGGCCGCAGGCCGCGCGGAGCCTGCGCCGCCACAATCTCCAGCACCTTCAGATAGTGGCGAAACAGATCGGCATCGCCCACGCGGTGCGCCACCATTGGCGCGGTACCCACGATCAGCGCCAGCACCTGCCCCGAGGTTTTGGACGCCATGCCCAGCAGGAAGTTGACCAGATCGGGTAGCACCTCCTCGCCGATCGCGCGTCCCACCTCCGGCATGGACTGGATGAAACTGACTACCAAATCCTCGCTGCGACCAAGATGGTGCAGCGCCACCGCGCCCTTGAGATAATTGTCCAGCCCGCGCGGACTGAAAGCCCGCGCGGCCTCGTTCCAGGAGGCGCGCAGCAGCTCCTGCGCACCGCCGGGCAGTTCGTCGAGGAGTTCCTGGAATTCGTCGAGGTGGATGGCCATGATGTGTAAATTCGGACTGCCTGGCGATGCTGGCCCCGGCCGACCTCAAGTTTCCTTTTCCCCTCGCGTCTTCAACTCGTCAGAGACGTTCAGAAATACGTTGTCACCGCGGAATCGAGCGCGTCACGCATATCGGGATCGTCGGTGATCGGGCGCACCAGCGCCACCCGACAGGCCGCCAGCGGCGCAACGTTGCGGGTCATCAGTGAGCCGGCATAGATCAGCATGCGGGTGGAGATACCCTCATCCAGCCCATGGCCTTTGAGGTTGCGCGCGTGCTCCGCGATGTGCACGAGCTTTTTCGCGGCGTCCAACGCAACGCCGCTCTCGTGTGCGACGATCTCGGCCTCGACCTCATGCTCCGGGTAGTTGAAGTCGAGAGCGCCGAACCGCTGCTTGGTCGACTGCTTCAGATCCTTCATCAGCGACTGGTAGCCAGGGTTGTACGAGATGACCACCTGGAAATCCGGATGCGCCTCGACGATCTCGCCCTTTTTTTCGAGCGGCAGAATGCGACGCGCATCGGTCAGGGAGTGGATCACGACCGTGGTGTCCTGCCTCGCCTCGACCACTTCGTCGAGATAGCAGATCCCGCCGAAACGCGCGGCCATGGTTAGCGGCCCGTCCTGCCAGCGGGTGCCGTTGGCATCGAGCAGGAAGCGGCCGACCAGATCGCTCGCAGTCATATCTTCGTTGCAGGCGACGGTGACCAGCGGCTTGCCAAGTTTCCACGCCATGTATTCGACGAAGCGCGTCTTGCCGCAACCCGTCGGACCCTTGAGCATCATCGGCATGCGGGCCGAATAGGCGGCCTCGTAGAGCCCGATTTCATCGGCCACCGAGCGGTAGTAAGGCTCCTTGGTGACGCGAAAGGCATCGAGTGCGACCGGGGAAGATCCGGCCGTATCAGCGACGACCGGCCGCACGGCGCTGGCGCCGGACGCGGCAGGGGCCGCGGGCGTGTGGAAGGCGGGGTCGCGTCTGGGCAGATAGCCGCGCTGGGAGGGGTCGTTACGCATGATCAACTTCCTGCAAAAATTCAATCCGGCCAAATGCGCTCTGGAAACAACTCCTCGACGCTTGGAGGCGGCTCTGCCGCCAGCGAATCCGCGGGCGCGGAGGTGGCGGACGCTTTTTTGGCCGAGGTCGAGCGCGGCGTCTTGTTTGTCTCCACCTTGTTGTCGGCCTCCGCCTTGCCGGAAGAGGCAGACTCCGCGCCGGTCTTGGCCTGACGGACGCTGCTGGCGAGTTTGTCTTTGATGCTGGTCATTCAAGGATCTCCTCAATGAGGCCGTCGATCTCCTCGACGGCGCTTTGTCCGCGAGCCCCCAACTGGTACGCCGACACGCCCTCGAGCGCAGCGGTCTTGTAGATGCCGCGGCGGCGCATCGGAGTGCGCAGGACCGGCAGACCGAACTCGGCCAACGCTTCCTGCATCGCCGCCGACAGCGCGCTGCGCGCCTCGATCTGGTTCAGCAGCAGGTAGGCGCGCAGCCGCGGATTGAGCCGCTTCGCTTCATCGATGTCCTGCGGTAGCCGGACGCTGGCCCACAGATCCACCGGCGAGGGCAGCACCGGAATGACCGCGACGTCGCAGCTTTGCAGCGCCAGAGCCGCCGCTCGGCTATCGGCCGCAGGCGGGCAGTCCAGCACGACGAAGGGATAGGCGCGAAAGTCCCGCCGCAAATCGATCGCTCCCGCGCCTACGCGCAATTGCTTGACCGTCGCGGGAAAGGACTGCGTACCGGCGGCGGCCCATTGCGTGGCCGAGCCTTGCGGATCCAGGTCGACAACCACGGACGCCGCCCGCCGCGTCAGACCTGCGCCGAGATGCATCGCAACGGTGGTCTTGCCGACGCCGCCCTTCTGGTTGATTACCGCGATGACCAGCGGGCTGCCCATCGCTCACTCCCCGCGCCCGGCCAGAGCAGCGATACGCTCGGCGAACCGTTCGTCCTCGGTGCTCAATACGTTACCATCGGCCGCTCCGATCGTGACATTGACGTAGGTGGTGCCGAAATTGATGTTCTGCGGATGGCGTTGAACCTCCTCCGACAGCGCCGACAGAGCGTCGAGGAAGGCGCGGGTCTGCGCATACCGCGCAAACGCGAAGCGGCGAAACAACGTGGGCGGTTTGTCGCGGCGCTCCCAACCTTGGAAATCATCAGTCATCGGCGTCCTACCCCGGGTTCGATCTGGGTTACGTGGTCGAGATGCGCTCGCGCCTCCTGTAGAAATCCTCGAACAGCGACGCGGTGCCTTGGCCGCGTAGCCAGTGCGTGTACCTCACCGCGTTCGCCCGACGCTGCAAAGCCTTGACCTCGGGCCAGTCCAACGCCTGCCGCAAGGCGTCACACCGGGCAGGATTTCCCGCTCCATCAAACGCTCGGCCCATCCCGGTTGCTCCGCCCCGGCGCACGGATGGCGCGCCAGTCCGGTATCTCCCGACCGGCGTGCGAGCACGCTCGGGCGAGATACGGCCGCACGCCGCCATCTCGCGGTTGAATGCGCGCGCCGGCCAGCCCAGGATTCGCCGATCGATCGCCATGATGCGCTCCGCGCAGGATCAGCTGCGGGTGGACGTGATCTCGGCGTCGCGGCCGCCGCGGCCACCGCCGTTGGAATCCGGCTGGGTCGGCAGGATGCCTTCGACCTCGTTGTGCACGCGGGCGATGATGTGCGCAGCCACCAGGCCGTCGCCCACGCGCTCGCAGGCATCAGCCCCGGCACGCACCGCCGCGTTGACCGCGCCGGT
>JBIQHO010000179.1:0-7237 GCA_044508545.1 Bradyrhizobiaceae bacterium
CGGCCGAGAAGGCGACGATGGCGGTGCGGCGCGGCTGCCGGGTGATCTTGCGGTCGCCGGCGAACTCAAGCTGCGACAGCCGCGGACGGGTGATGATGTTCGCGCCGGGCAGCAGTCGCTCGATGATCGGGCGCATGGTGGCGGCGCCAAGCAGCAGCGTTTCGTCGCGGCCACGCCGATGCAGAATGCGGTCGGTGAACACATGGCCGCGCTCCAGATCGGCACTGATCTGGATTTCATCGACGGCGAGAAACGAGACGTCGAGGTCGCGCGGCATCGCTTCCACGGTCGAGACCCAGAAGCGTGGCTTCGACGGCTTGATCTTCTCTTCGCCGGTGATCAGCGCGACCGAATCCGCTCCCGCGCGGTCAGCGATCTTGTTGTAGACCTCGCGGGCGAGCAACCGCAGCGGCAGGCCGATGATTCCGGAGGAATGCGCCAGCATCCGCTCGATCGCGAGATGAGTCTTGCCGGTATTGGTCGGACCGAGCACCGCCGTCACGCCGGCGCCGGGCGCGCGGTCACTGCCTGGCGAAGATATCGAAGATAAAGAGACCATGTTTTCCGAGAGTTTTCGTTGGGGGAGCGGGGTCGGACCGCCGGGATCAAAGGTGTTTCACAATGCGACGCCTGCAGGACCGCGGCTTAAGCTTTGGAACGAGTCCGGAACGAAACGCGCCCGAATCGCTGACTCCAAGCCTCTCCGGCTTCGTTCACCGCAACATCTCGCGTTTGATCGACATGCCGCAACTAGATCAAGTTCTACAGTCGTCAACAAGAGCGGTTATGTCTCCCAAATCATGAATCCGTAGGCGCCGGAATTCCACGGCCGGAGTCAACAGGATTCCATAGCGGCAAACTCAAGGCAGCGCATGAAGGCGAAGCATCGCGCCAGACCGCCGAGGTCTCTACTGCGACGTGTCTATTGCGACTTGTCTATTGCGACTTGGCCGCGGTCTTCGGCGGCATGGCGGTCGTGATGAACTGCGTCGCCTCCAGTTTACCGGTGCCGAGCGGCGTCGGTATGGTCAGGCGATAGGGCACCAGCACCCGCGTACCGGCGATCGGCGCCAGCCAGATCTCCATGTCGCGCCGGGCGGCGAGATATTTGATGGCGAGGCGGTCGGGGACGTAGCCGGCGATCGGCGCGAAATAGATTGCGCAGACCACCGCCGGGCCATGATAGCCCTTTTCCGACTTCACCGCTTCCATGCGCTTGAAGTCGAGCCGCAGGTCATAGCGCATGCGGCCGTCGAAGACCCCGGTCGCGGCATGGCAGGCTTCCGGACCGAGCGGATCGGCGGCGCCGGGCACGCGCACCAGCGTCGCGCTCATCGGATCGAACACGCCCCGCTTGTGCGCGTCGGTGACCGGAATGCGCTTGGTGTCCACCGGCGGGGTCGGTTCGATGACGAAGTCCTTGACGTTGCCGCCGGCCAGCGACATGCGAATGGTCTCCGATTTCTTCGATGACGAAATGGTCGCGGTATAGGTTGCGGGAGCCAGCGCGCCGTTGACGATGCGGCCCTGCGAGCTGCCGCTGCCGGTGCCATGGGCAAAAGCCTTGAGGAGTCCGGTGGTGCCGCCGCTCGCGGCGGCCGAATACTGATCGTCGGAAATGTCGACCGCCCAGGCGCCGGTTCCCACGAGAATCCCGGCCAAAGTGACGTCATAATGAGCCTCGAGCTTGCCCTGCGCGACCGCCGGGGCGGCCATCGCCAACACCGCCGCAAAAAAAACGAGCGGTGCGCCGGCCAGCGTCCGAACCGAACCGCGTATCGACCGGGGCAACGTCATTCGGCATCAACTCACTTAAAGATGGTCCTGCCCGTCACGGTCCGGGCTTCACGCGGCATCAACCGGGCTTGCGGATCATTATCGGTTGTGGCGACCGATTGAGAGGCGGAAATCCTTGAAACGGGCAAACAGGGCGAGCGGCCCCCAGGGCAGGTCTGCGAGACTCAGACTTCGGTTTGGAACCGGCAAATCGGGCCTCCAACCGGCAACGTCGGTGCGCGACGGTCAAGGTCCATGATGTCGGCACCGATTGCGCCCTTTATATGATGTCTACGACACAGACCGACCGGTGGTTCGCGGAAAAACGGACAGAAATGAGCGGTCGACGTCCATCCGCACCGCAAGCCGACCGCCGTCGGCTCGCCATGCCTTGACGCCCAGCCGCTCTCCACCTATACGTCCGCCGTTCCTGAAATGGACGCGATTTCGAACCCCCGAGCCCGCCCTGAGGGCCGATGCCGGGGACGACAGAGGATTTTCGCCATGTCCCGGCGCTGCGAACTGACGGCCAAGGCTCCGCTGGTGGGCCACAGGGTCAGCCACTCCAACATCAAGACCAAGCGGCGTTTCCTGCCGAACCTGGTGAACGTCACCTTCCTGTCCGAAGCGCTGGCCCGTTCGGTGCGGCTGCGGGTATCGACCAATGCACTGAAGAGCGTCGACCACCGCGGTGGCTTCGATGCCTTCCTGCTGAAGGCGAGGGACTCGGAGCTGTCGCCGAAAGCGATCGAGATCAAGCGCCAGATCGAGAAGAAGCAGGCCGCCAAAGCAGGCTGATGCCGGCGAGCCGTCATTCGCGCGCGGTCGCGCGGCAGCATGACGCCCGCCGCTTCAATCCTCGACCAGCGTAAACTGCAGCAGCAGCGTGCGCTGGATCAGCAAAAAGTTGTCATCGGACACAAGCGTCACGACGAGGTCGCCCTTGTCGTCGACGAACGCGTCAAGCCCTTCGAAATTGTCGATCTCCTGCCCGAGATCCGCGTCGAAAATCGAGGGGCCGTCCACCAGCGCGCCGGGCGCGACCGCGTTCATCGCAATGCGGCGGATGCGGATGCCGATGCCGCCGGTCAGCGAGAATTTGCGTTCGAGGATCAACAGGTCGCCCGTGGTGGGCAGCAGGCAGGCATCGCTGATGTCGAAATTGTCGGTGCGGCGGATCGCGAACTGACCGGGCGACGGCCCGCCGATCAGGAACGCCACGATGTTGCGGCCGGCATCGAGCCCGCGTTCGGAGATCGCGATCAGCGTGCCGCCGAGCGGCCTGCCGGGTGGAACGACCGCCAGCGCCTCCAGCCCCTCGTTGAACGGCAGCCGGCGCACGGCCGGCGGAGCCTCGACATCCTCGCCGCGCGCGCGCGTAAAGCCGTTCGCGAAATCGAACCGCATGATGCGGTTGACGCGCTCGATGCCGACATAGACGACCGATCCGTCGCGCGCGATCGACTCGGTGTCGAACCGGCCGTGCGCGGTGATCGGCCGACCATCGTGACCCAGCATCGGCGCGGCTTCGACATCGGCCAGCCCCGTCATCTCGCCGGCGGTCCCATAGACGATGCGTCCGGTGATCCAGGTGCCCTTGTCGCTCGCCGAAATGAATTGCCGCCCTTTCGGATCGAGCCGCAGGCTCGACAGTCCTCCGAAGCCGGGAAACGACGAGGTCAGGATCAGGCCGCTGCGAAAGGCGAGCGCGCCGAAACGCGTGCGGGAGCGGTCGCGCAGGTCGAAGGAGGGGATCGGCCGCGCATTGACGGTGATCGACACCGGCGCCGGCGGCGTCAACGTGTCGGGTGGCGGCTGCGTCGGCGGGTGCGTTGCGAATTGCGCGCGGGCGGCGACGGGCGCAACCGCGAGGGAAGCGGCCATCGCGCCCCATTTAAGCACGACGCGGCGACTATGCTGGCTTGATACTCGCTTTTGCACGCCCGGCTGACCCCAAACCAACATGGCCGGGCAAAGCGCGAAGCGCGTCTTCACGCAGATGTCCCGGCCATCCATCGTTCAAAATGAGATGGATGCGCGGGTCAAGTCCGCACATGACGAAGAGTGCAGCCGCCAGGTATTGCCGCTAAGAATGCAGCTTGCGCGGACGCCGCGCCGGCGTCGGCGGCGGATCATGCGTCTCGCTGAACAGTTCGGCGAGTTGTTCGGTGATGGCGCCGCCGAGTTCTTCCGCGTCGACGATGGTCACCGCGCGGCGATAGTAGCGCGTCACGTCGTGGCCGATGCCGATCGCGATCAGTTCGACCGGCGAACGGGTCTCGATCTCCTCGATCACCCAGCGCAGGTGACGTTCGAGATAGTTGCCGGGATTGACCGACAGCGTGGAATCGTCGACCGGCGCGCCGTCCGAGATCATCATCAGGATCTTGCGCTGCTCGCCGCGCGCAAGCAGCCGCTTGTGCGCCCAGTCCAGCGCCTCGCCGTCGATGTTCTCCTTGAGCAGGCCCTCGCGCATCATCAGCCCGAGGTTCTTCCGCGAGCGTCGCCAGGGCGCGTCGGCGGCCTTGTAGATGATATGCCGCAGATCGTTGAGACGGCCCGGCGCGGCCGGCTTGCCGGCGGCAAGCCACGCTTCCCGCGATTGCCCGCCCTTCCACGCCCGCGTCGTGAAGCCGAGAATTTCCACCTTGACGCCGCAGCGCTCCAGCGTGCGCGCCAGAATGTCGGCGCAGGTCGCGGCCACCGTAATGGGGCGTCCGCGCATCGAGCCGGAATTGTCGAGCAGCAGCGTCACCACCGTGTCGCGGAAGGTCGCCTCCTTCTCGTGCTTGAAGGACAGCGGCTGATAGGGATCGATCACGATGCGCGACAGCCGCGCCGGATCGAGAATGCCCTCCTCCAGATCGAACTCCCAGGCGCGGTTCTGCTGCGCCATCAGGCGGCGCTGCAGGCGGTTGGCGAGCCGCGCTACGATGCCCTGCAGATGCGCAAGCTGCTTGTCGAGATAGCTGCGCAGCCGTTCCAGCTCATCATGATCGCAGAGGTCTTCCGCCGCGATCACCTCGTCGAACTTCGGCGCGAAAGCATGATATTCCGGACCTCGCGGCTCGTTGGCGCCCCTGGCATTCGGCCGCGTCGCCTCGCCCGGCGTCTCGTCGTCGCCGAGTTCGCCTTCGTCGAAAGTATCGCTCGCGGAAGCCTGCGCGCTTTCGAGCGCGCTGTCCGACATCTCGTCGCTGGTCTCCTGCGCCTGATCCGCGCTCATCTCCTGCGCGGCATCGCTGTCGGGCGAACCCTCCGCCCCGGCCTGGTCGCTCTCGCTTTCGCGATTGTCGTCCTGGTTCTCGTCCCTGTCGGCCTCGGCGCTGGTGTCGTCGCCGAGATCGAGCTCCGACAGCAGGTCGTGCACCACGTCGCCGAACTTGGCCTGATCCTCGGTCAGGCGACCGAGCTGATCCAGCCGCGTGCCGATCTTGTCTTCCAGATACGGACGCCACAGATCGACCATCTTGCGCGCAGCCGCCGGCGGCGCAAGGCCGGTCAGCCGCTCGCGCACCAGCATCGCCAGCGCATCCGACAACGGCGCGTCGGCGATGTCGGTGATCTCGTCATACTTGCCGCGATGAAAATGGTCATCGAGCATCGCGGTGAGATTCTTGGCAACACCCGTCATCCGGCGCGAACCGATGGCCTCGACGCGGGCCTGCTCCACCGCGTCGAACACGCCGCGCGCCTGCGGATTGCCCGGCATCAGCTTGCGGTGCACTTTCGGATCGTGGCAGGCGAGCTTCAGCGCGATGGAATCGGCATGTCCCCGCACAACGGCCGCATCGCGCCTGCTCATTTTGCGCCCGGGCTCCGGCAACCGCGCCTTGCCCGGCGACAGGCCGGGCCGCTCGATGGCAAACGTCACCTCCAGTTCCGGCCGCCGGGCGATCGCGCGCAGGCAGGACGCCACCGCGCGCTTGAACGGCTCGCTCGGCGCTTCCTTCGGCCCGGTCCGGAACTTGTTGTTCGGTGGTGCGGTGCTCATCGCGATTCGGAGCCTCTTTTCCTTCTCCCCTTGCGGGAGAAGGTGGCGCGGACGAAGTCCGTGCCGGATGAGGGGTCTTTGAAAATGAGGAGTATCACCCCTCACCCGCCTTCGCTTCGCGAAGGCACCCTCTCCCACAAGGGGAGAGGGAAGAAAGTCAGCTCAGCGCCACGTTGACCGCCGATTCGGCCAGTTCGACGTTGAAGCAGCGCTGGTAGAATTCCGCGACCAGCGGCCGCTCAAGCTCGTCGCACTTGTTGAGGAACGTGACGCGGAAGGCGAAGCCCAGATCGTCGAAGATCTCGGTGTTCTCCGCCCAGGTGATGACCGTGCGCGGGCTCATCACCGTGGACAGATCGCCGTTGGCGAAGGCGTTGCGCGTCAGATCGGCGAGCCGCACCATCTTGCCGACGATGTCGCGGCCCTCCGGCGTGCGATAATGCCTGGCCTTGGCCAGAACGATCTCGACCTCGTTGTCATGCGGCAGATAGTTCAGCGTGGTGACGATATTCCAGCGATCCATCTGCGCCTGATTGATCTGCTGGGTGCCGTGATAGAGGCCCGAGGTGTCGCCGAGACCGATGGTATTGGCGGTTGCGAACAGGCGGAACGCCGGATGCGGCTTGATGACCCGGCTCTGGTCGAGCAGCGTCAGGCGCCCCGAGGATTCCAGCACCCGCTGGATCACGAACATCACGTCCGGACGGCCGGCATCGTATTCGTCGAAACACAGCGCCACGTTGTTCTGGTAGGCCCACGGCAAAATGCCGTCGCGGAATTCGGTGACCTGCTTGCCGTCCTTCACCACGATCGCGTCCTTGCCGACCAGATCGATCCGGCTGATGTGGCTGTCGAGATTGACGCGCACGCAGGGCCAGTTCAGCCGCGCCGCGACCTGCTCGATATGGGTCGATTTGCCGGTGCCGTGAAAGCCGGTGACCATGACGCGGCGATTCCGGGCGAAACCGGCCAGAATGGCGAGCGTGGTGGCACGATCGAAGCGATAGTCCGGATCGACGTCGGGCACGTGCGGATCGGTTGCGGAATAGGCAGGGACCTCAAGATCGCTGTCGATCCCGAACACCTGCCGCACCGAGACCTTCATGTCCGGCAAACCTTCGGAGGTTTCGGTTTTGGTCATAGCGGCGGTCGTCATCAATCCTCCGAGGTTCGGGCGCGCTCCCGAAACCAGAACTGCGCGTGGCTTGCGGATGAGTGGGTCGCACGAAATTTAGCAGAGAGCGGAAGCCGGCAGAAGCCCGCTGCGCGATCAAAGTTCCTTTTTGATATCATCAAGATATGCCCCGGCTGCGGATTTTGAAGGGCTGCCCGGCGAATCAGCGGAAGCTGCGCGGACGTCTTCCCCGGTCCGAACCCTCGACTATCGGGGGCGTTACTCTCCCAGAGTATGCTAAAGCGTTTTCGAGCGAAGTGGCTACCGGTTCGCGTAAAGAAAACGCGTCAAAA
>JBIQHO010000180.1:0-7178 GCA_044508545.1 Bradyrhizobiaceae bacterium
GCTGACCACGTTCAATCTGGCTGCCTGGTCGCCGGAGAGCTGCAGGCTCACCGCCTTCAGGGAGTCTTCGAGCTGTGCACGGCTTCTCGGGCCGACAATGGGTAGAACCCCCCTCGCCCGCACCCAGGCCAGGGCGACATTTCCGGGGCTGCTGCCGGTCTCGGCCGCGATGGTCTCCAGAAGATCGATCGTCGCCGTCTGCCGAGCATCGCTCTCCGCGTGAAACAAGCCGCCACCCATCGCCTCCTTGCGGCCTTTCGCACCCCTGCGATATTTCCCCGTCAGAACACCGCCGCCAAGTGGCGACCAGCCGACCATGCCCAGCCCCAGTGCCCGCGACATCGGTATGACCTCGCGGTCTGCGGTCCTCTCGACCAGACTGTATTCAAGCTGGACCCCTGCCACCGGCAGGATTCCGCGCAGTTCGGCGAGAAGGGCAGCCCGGGATACTCGCCATGCGGGAAAATTGGAAAAACCGGCATAGATGATCTTTCCGGCGCGCGCGAGATCGTCGAATCCCCGCAATATTTCATCGGTGGAGGTGACATGGTCCGGTCCGTGCACCCACAGCAGATCGATACGGTCGGTGCCGAGCCGCTTGAGGCTGCGCTCGACCGACCGGAGCATGGTCTTGCGGCTGTTCCCGGTCAGCATCACGCCGCCGCCCGGCTGGTCGTTCTCCGTATATTTGGAGGCGATCACCACCTCGTCGCGGAGGCTGCCCAAGGCAGCGCCGATCAATTCTTCGGCTTCCCCGGACTGATAGGTATCGGCGGTGTCTATGAAGTTGCCGCCGGCATCGAGATACGTCTTGACCATGTCACGACATTCGGCCGGCTCCGCCCCATAGCCCCAGCGCGTGCCGAACATGGCCGTTCCGAGAACGAGCTCGGAGACGCGTAGCCCCGTATGCGAGCCGAACGGCAGGAACTTCATCATCGCCTCTGAAAGCCAGGTTAAATCCGGAAGGATCACGGTCGACCGAGGCGGCCAGCTACCGCCCCGGCGATTGCGGGAGCAAGCACCAGTCCCTGGAGAAACCGGAACCAGAGACGTGGCGCTGCCCTGAACGCGGTCTCACCTTGCCTGAGCGAATGCCTGCCTGGCATGGGCCTCTTCTGTATGGCCCTGCTTCCACGCGTTGGCGAAAGTCTGCGCCGCCGCCTCGACAGCGCCGTGGCCATGGGGAATCCCGAGCGCCTGCATTCCGGCTTCCATGGCCGCAAGCACGCCAAGCGTCATGTGGCCGTTCACATGCCCCATATGCGCCATGCGCAGATAGTCGTCGACCGCGGCCGACCCCGGAGCGGCCATGCCAAGCCCGAAGCTCAGAGTCACGCCGGTGTTCGCCTCCAACCAATTGCGCAATGCGGTCGCCTGTCCGCCCGCGATCCGCGCGGTCGTGACCGCATGCGCACGTGCAGCCGGATCAGGCACGTTCAGACCGATATCCCCGCCTGCCGACCATGCGTCGAAGGCGGCCCACACGGTCCGCGCCAGGGCGGCGTGACGTTTCCAGGCTTCGGCAAGGCCCTCCTCCTCGAGGATCATGGTCAGCGACTCGCGCAGGCCGAACAAAAGCTGGGTCGGAGGGGTGCCGCCGAAGCGCAGGTAGAACTCGCCGTCTGCCCTGGGCTTCCAATCCCAGTACGGCGTTGCGAGATCTGCCTTGTCGGACGCTGCGCGCGCCTTCCCGGAAAACCAAACGAATCCCAGCCCCGGAGGCAGCATGGCCCCCTTCTGGCTCGCACCGATCAGGACGTCGACGCCCCAATCGTCCATCAGCAGTTCGTCGCTGCCCAGGGAAGCAATCGCATCGACCACCAGCAGAGCGGGATGCCCGGCGGCCTCGATCGCCTTGCGGATTGCAAGAATGTCGCTCCGTATCGAGGTGGAGGTATCGACATGAGTGAGACAGACCGCGCGAATTTCCTGCGCGGCATCCGCGGCAAGCGCATCTGCCACGCGGGCGGGATCGGCGGGAGCCGATCTGCCGAAGTCGATCACGTCGACATTCACCCCCTGCCGGCGCATGGCATCCGCCCAGAATGCACCGAACTGACCGGTCACCAGAACCAGCGCCCGGTCGCCCCGGGAAAACAGGTTCGAGGTCGCGGCCTCCCACGCGCCATGGCCATTGGAGATGTAGACGGCGATGTCGTGGCGCGTTGCCGCGAACCGCCGCAAGTCGCGTTTTACCGACTCGGCCATGTCGACGATCGGTCCCTCGTAGATGTTGGGCGAAGCCCTGTGCATCGCCAGCAGGACACGGTCCGGCACGACCGAGGGGCCGGGAATGGCGAGATAGTTGCGGCCAGCGGACTGACTCATTTTTTATCACCCAATAATCGTTATCCATCCGCACGGGTCGCGTGCGGCCTGCAGGTGCCGTCCGCAAGCCGGACGGCACGGCTCTTGAAATCAGGACTTCGGCAACCCCGGCGGGTTGGTCCTGGCCCTATCCACGGCCTGGCCTTCGATGCTCCAGCGCTTGAGCGTGGCCACGTATGATCCCTCCGCGATCAGCTCGTTGATTGCCGTGGTCACGGCTTCGTCGAGTCCGCTGCCCTTGCGGGTCACGACTCCGAGTTCGGCGGTCAGCGGCCACCCTCCCGAGACGATCCCGACCAGCCTGGTTTCGCCGTTGACGGCTGCGCTGTATGCGCCCTCGCTGTTGTTGACGAATGTTGCATCGGCCCGTCCCGACAGGAGCGCGAGATGAGCCGCGGTTGGATCATCGAAGTAGAGCAGTTCCGCAGGCTTCAGACCTGCGGCTTCGTTCTTCGCGTTCCAGTCAAGAAGAATGCGTTCATGATTGGTGCCCGATGCAACAATGACGCGGAGTCCGGAGATGTCCTTTGGCTCGTCGATCGCGGCGATGGGACTGTCGGCGCCGACGTAGAAACCGATGACATCATTGCCATAGGTCGAGAAATCGAATTTCTCCTTGCGCTCTTCGGTCACGGTCACGTCGGAGATGAAGGCGTCGTATTTTCCCGAGCTCACGCCCAATGGCCAGTCCGGCCAGGCAACCACCTGGATCTCCAGTTTCAGGCCCAGCTTCTCCGCAATCAGAGATGCCAGATCCGCATTGGCTCCGATAACCGTCTTCTCGTCCGTGGCGAAGTAAGAAGTGGGCGGGAGGAAAGGCGCCATGGCCATGACGAACGTGCCGGGTTTGACATAGGCATAGTTCGCCGGAATGGCTTTCGCCGCCTCTCCTGCCGTCGTGTGGACACGCTCCTTCTGGTCCGGCCCCATGTCGAAGGCCTTGCCTGCAACAGCGGCATTGGCGATGGCGGCCAGGATGGCCACCCCGATCGCGCCGGCTGTCGCCGCCCGTCCGAATATTCCCATCATGCTTCCTCCCTTTTGTGCTTCCGGATTGTCGACTGGCGGCTCAACGGAGCCCGTGTCCGAGGCCGTGCGAAGGATCGCCACTACAAGACCTTCGCCAGAAACGCCGCCGTGCGGGGATGCCCGGGCGTCCTGAAAATCTGCTCGGGCGAGCCGACCTCGAGAACCTTTCCGTGCTCCATGAAAACGACCTTTGTCGCGACTTCGCGCGCAAAGCCGATCTCATGCGTCACCACCACCATCGTGGTGCCCGAGGAGGCCAGTTCGCGCATGACGTCGAGAACCTCGCCCACCAGTTCGGGATCGAGCGCCGAGGTCGGCTCGTCGAAGAGCAGGACCTTGGGCCGAAGAGCCAGGGCCCGCGCGATCGCGACGCGCTGCTGCTGGCCTCCGGAAAGCTGCCGGGGATAGGCTTCGGCCTTCGCGGCGAGACCTATGCGTTCGAGCAAATCCATCGCCCGCGCGTCGGCGGCCTGGCGGTCGAGCTTCTGCACGGCCATGGGCGCTTCAATGATGTTCTGGCGCACGGTGAGATGGGGAAAAAGGTTGAAGCTTTGGAAGACCATGCCGACCGCGGACCGACGCTCGCGCACCTGCGGCTCCGGCAGTTCGTAAAGAACATCGCCCTGCTGGCGGTAGCCGATAGCCTCCCCATCGATGGTGATGAGCCCCTGGTCGGGCCGCTCGAGATGATTGATCATCCTGAGCAAGGTGGACTTGCCCGCTCCCGACGGACCGATGATCGCGACCACGTCGCCCGGCACGATCTCAAGGTTCACATCATCGATAGCGACGAAGCCCCCAAACCGACGCGATATTCCCTGTATGGAAACCGCGCCCTCGCCCGAGCGGACGATGGCACTCGAAATCTGGGGTTTCCGTTTGGAGAGGAAAGCCAGCTTCCGGTCGCTGGACGCTGCCGACGCCTCCGGTACACCGTTGCGCCGAAACATGGACGAGAACAGCGATAGCTGCCGCCCACGCGTTGTTCCGCGCGCGAAGTAGCGTTCGATCTGGGATTGCAAGGCAGAAAGAACCGTCAGGGTGATGAGATACCAGACCGTCGCCACCATCAGCAGCGGAATAACTTCAAGGTTACGCCGATAGATGACCTGAACGGTGTAGAACAACTCCGGCAAGGCGAGGATGTAGAGAACCGAAGTCGACTTCGCCATATTGATGACTTCGTTGAAAGCAGGAGGTACGATCGCTCGCATTGCCTGCGGCAGGACGATCCGCAATGCCTCGCGCCTGCGCGACAGACCCAGGGCCGCGGCCGCTTCCCGCTGGCCGTGGTCGACCGAGAGGATGCCGCCGCGAATGATCTCGGCCGAGAACGCCGCCTGGTTGAGGCTCAAGCCTATGATCGCAACCGTGTAGATATCGATGAGATCGGTGGTGCGGTACTGGGCGATCAATAGATCGGTGAAGGGAACGCCGATATTCACCGTCGGATAGAGATATCCGAGGTTGTTCAGCACCAGCAGCAGCACGATCAGCGGTATGGAGCGCAGCAGCCAGATATATACCCAGGACAGGCCAGACAGGAGCTTCGATTCCGATAGCCTGGCGAATGCCAGCACGCCCCCCAACAAAAATCCCAACGTCGCAGAAAGCGCCGTCAACCACAGCGTACGCCAAAGTGCCGCCAGTACGGGCGCCGAGAAGAAGTACTGGGCCATGACGCTCCAGCCCCAGCGCGGGTTGAGCATCAGCGAATAGAGACAGCCGGCAATGAGCAAAACCGCCACAGCGGCACCCAGGCGCCGCCAGGGACTGCGCACGGGCACTATGCGAAAGCGCTGGCTGCTCGCCATAACGCTCGAAAGTGGTGGGCTTGCGATGTTTTGACTCGCACTATGCAAGGAAGTCCTCCCAATCATGGCCGCGTTGTCAAAATCGCCGGCCCGAGCATCCGACATCGCTTCACGGCGTGGTGAGCGTGCGGCCTTTTGTGAAACTACTTGCACACCACGAGATGTCTTCATGCATCGCAGGACTGAATAGTGCGCGCACTTATTGTGAGCACCTTTTGCGCTACACTGGCCTCGCTATCGGAACGCAATTCGAGGACACGGATGCACGCTTCCGTTCTGAAATACATCGTCGAGGTCGCGCGGCATGGATCGGTACGCAAGGCCGGGACCGCACTCAACGTGGCCTCATCGGGCATCAATCAGCGAATATTGAGCCTGGAGAACGAACTCGGCGTTCAGCTCTTCGTCCGGTCGCCAAACGGCATGGAGCCGACGACAGCCGGTCGCCTGCTCCTCGCACATGCCGAGCGGACATTGAACGAGTTCAACACGCTGCGTCCGCTCATTACCGATGTCCGCGATCTCAAAGCCGGGCATGTCCGTATCGCATGCGAGGCTTCAATCCACGAACGCGTGTTCGCCGACATCTTTGAAAGCTTCATCCGGGCGCATCCGAAGGTCACGCTCAGCGTGTTCCAGGGAGGACCGGAAGAGGTCATGCAGGCCATGGAGGACGGGCATGCCGAGGTCGGCATAACCTTCACGCACTTCGCGCGCCACAATGCGAGAAAGGCCAACGACTATCCTGCACCTTTCGGCGCCATCGTGCCTGCAGGTCATCCGCTCGCCGCAAGGACAACCGTCACGCTGGCCGAGTGCCTGGAGAGCCCGATCGTTCGCTATTGCCCACCCGGTGGGCGCGACGTGCTGCTCGACGAGCAGCTTGAGCGTCAGGGCAAAACGGCAAGGCTCTTCGCCTACACCAACTCGCTTCGGTTCGCGAAGACGGTCATCCTGTCGGGCCGAGCCATCGCAATCTCATCTTGCTACGGCTTCATCGACGAGTTGGAGCAGGCTCGCGCGGCCTTCGTGCCGATCAGCCACTCCAGTCTCTCAGCGCATCGGCTCGGCGTGTTCATCCCAACCAGTCGACACCTGGACGCCATCGAACGGCGTCTCATCGAGGTTGTCGGCTCGGTGCTCGACGGATACGCCGGGAAAGTATGGAACAGGCCCATCGCCGGTGGAGTGCCGCTTCAGCCCGGCGAAGCGGACATCTCCGGGATTTAGATCAATCCGACATCGGCGAGTATCTTGCGGATTTGGGCGGCCTCGTTGTCGTTCAGCACTTGCTGTGGCCGGGCCACCATGTTCGTGGCAATGATGCCCCGCTCGCGAAGCGCCGTTTTCGTGGCGCCGGAAAGCGCGGAACTCAATCCGACGCGACCGATGGCGACGCCGTTGATTTCGGACAGGATGCAAAGGCGTTCCTGCTCGCGGCGCGCTTTCGCCAGATCGCCTCGCTTGAAGGCGTTCCACAGCCGCACATAGCCTGCCGGATCAACATTGCCCAGGCCGGGCACGACGCCGTGCGCGCCCATGGCAAGTGCACTATCGACCACAAGTTCAGCGCCTGTGAAACCGAAGAAATCGGGGTGGCCTGCAAGGTCCAAAAGCACCTGCCGGAACTCACGATCCTCGCCGCTGGAGTCCTTCAGGCCGATGATCGTCCCTTCCTGAGCGAGTTCCACGATCGTGGCGCGCCGCAATTTGACATGCGTGCAGAACGGTATGTCGTAGGCCACGACCGGAATGTCCGCCTTTTCTCTGATGTAGCGGTAATGGTCCCGGATCTCGGCCTGATCGGTCTGGGCGTAAAACGGCGCCGTCGCCACGACGGCGTCGACCCCGATCGCCTTGGCGGCACGCGCATGGCCGGTCACCCGATCGGTCGCGGTATCGATCACGCCCGCGAAGACAGGCAGGCGGCCATTGATAATCTTTACGGCATGCTCCAGGACGCGGGTCCGCGAAGCGCTGTCATGGAAGACCGCCTCGCCGCTG
>JBIQHO010000181.1:0-7142 GCA_044508545.1 Bradyrhizobiaceae bacterium
CGCGCTTCTTCGGCTATCTGTCGCTGTTCACCTTCGCGATGCTGATGCTGGTGACGTCGGACAACCTGGTCCAGTTGTTCTTCGGCTGGGAAGGCGTCGGTCTTGCCAGCTATCTGCTGATCGGTTTCTGGTATCGGAAGCCGTCGGCGAATGCGGCGGCGATCAAGGCGTTCGTGGTCAACCGCGTCGGCGACTTCGGCTTTTCGCTCGGCATCTTCGCGGTGTTCATGCTCGTCGGCTCGACCGATTTCGATACCATCTTCGCGGCGGCGCCGGGCCTGGCCGGAAAGACGGTCCATTTCCTCGCCTGGGACGTCAACGCACTGACGTTGATTTGCCTGCTGCTGTTCATGGGCGCGATGGGCAAGTCGGCCCAGTTCCTGTTGCACACTTGGCTGCCCGACGCCATGGAAGGCCCGACGCCGGTGTCGGCGCTGATCCACGCGGCGACCATGGTGACCGCCGGGGTGTTCATGGTGGCGCGGCTGTCGCCGTTGTTCGAACTGTCGTCGGATGCGCAGGCTTTCATGATGTTCATCGGCGCGACCACGGCATTTTTCGGAGCGTCGATCGGCCTCGTTCAGAACGACATCAAGCGGATCATAGCCTATTCGACCTGTTCGCAGCTCGGCTACATGTTCGTGGCGATGGGAGCAGGGGCTTACTCCGTCGGCATGTTCCACCTGTTCACCCACGCCTTCTTCAAGGCGCTGATGTTCCTGGGCTCGGGATCGGTGATCTATGCGATGCATCACGAGCAGGACATCCGCTACATGGGCGGTTTGAAGGATCGTATCCCCTTCACGTATTTCGTTATGTTGATCGGTACGCTGGCGCTGACGGGATTTCCGCTGACGGCCGGCTATTTTTCGAAGGATGCGATCATCGAATCCGCTTACGCAGCCCACAATCCATTCGCCTATTATGGGTTCTTGATGACCGTGATTGCGGCTGGCCTGACCTCTTTCTATACGTGGCGGTTGCTCTTCAAGACCTTCCACGGCGTGCCGCACGATCAGGCCCGCTATAAGGCCGCGCACGAAAGTCCGATCTGGATGCTGATCCCGATTGGCATTCTTGCGGCTGCCTCGATTCTCGCTGGCTATCCGTTCAAGGAGTTGTTCACGGGCCATGGGGTCGGAGAGTTCTTCGGGGACTCCGTGAAGATGCGCCCGCACATCATCGAGGCGATGCATCATATCCCGCAGACCGTCGCTTTCCTGCCCACCGCGATGATGATCCTGGGGTTTGCGGTGGCCTGGCTGTTCTATATCCACCGGCCTCATATTCCGGTTCAACTCGCCCGCGAACACCAGATGCTCTACCAGTTTCTGCTCAACAAGTGGTACTTCGACGAACTGTATGAGGTGATCTTCGTGCGTCCGGCGAAATGGCTGGGCCGCTTCCTGTGGAAGAAGGGCGATGGCTACCTCATCGACGGCTTTGGTCCCGATGGCGTTTCGTCCGGCGTGCTTGATGTCACGCGAAACGTGGTCAGGCTGCAGAGCGGCTATCTCTACCACTATGCGTTCGCAATGCTGATCGGCGTCGCCGGCCTGATCACCTGGTTCATGTTCGGCGCGGGAGGTCAGTGAAATGACGACCTGGCCGATCCTCTCTGTTGTCACGTTTCTTCCGACGCTGGGCGCGCTGCTGATTTACGTGATGGCGCGTGGCGGCGACGAGGCCGCCAACCGCAATGCGCGCTGGATCGCGCTGTGGACGACCGTCGTCACGTTTGCGGTATCGCTGATCCTGATCGCGCGCTTCGATCCCGCCAATACCGACTTCCAGTTCGTCGAGCAGGCGACCTGGCTTGCCACCGGGATTCGCTATCACATGGGAGTCGATGGCATCTCGCTGCCGTTCGTCATCCTGACGACGGCGCTGATGCCGCTCTGCATCATCGCGAGCTGGAAATCGATCACCAGCCGCGTGCCTGCCTACATGATGGCGTTTCTGATCCTGGAAACGCTGATGGTCGGCACGTTCTCGGCGCTCGACCTGCTGCTGTTCTACGTCTTCTTTGAAGGCGGCCTGATCCCGATGTTTCTCATCATCGGGATCTGGGGCGGCCCGCGGCGCGTGTATGCCACCTTCAAGTTCTTCCTCTACACGCTTCTCGGCTCGGTGCTGATGCTGCTGGCCATCATGGCGCTGTACTGGAATGCCGGCACCACCGACATTCCGACGCTGATGCACACCGCTGTTCCCTACAATCTGCAGAAGTGGGCGTGGCTCGCTTTCTTTGCCTCGTTCGCGGTCAAGATGCCGATGTGGCCCGTGCATACCTGGCTTCCCGATGCGCATGTCGAAGCGCCGACGGCGGGGTCGGTCATTCTCGCCGCGATCCTGCTGAAGATGGGCGGCTACGGCTTCCTGCGTTTCTCGCTGCCGATGTTCCCGCTCGCGTCGCATGATTTCGCGCCGCTGGTTTTTGCGCTCTCGGCCATCGCGATCGTCTACACCTCGCTGGTCGCGTTGATGCAGGAGGACATGAAGAAGCTGATCGCCTATTCGTCGGTCGCCCACATGGGCTTCGTGACCATGGGAATCTTTGCCGGCACCATGCAGGGGATTCACGGCGGCGTATTCCAGATGGTGTCGCACGGCATCGTGTCGGGCGCGCTGTTCCTCTGCGTCGGAGTCGTTTACGACCGCATGCATACGCGGGAGATCGCGGCCTATGGCGGGCTCGTCAACCGGATGCCGCTTTACGCGCTGGCGTTTCTCGTCTTCACGATGGCCAACGTGGGGTTGCCCGGAACGTCCGGATTCGTGGGCGAATTCCTGTCGCTGATCGGCACCTTCAAGGTCAGCATCCCCACGGCAGTGGCGGCAACGCTCGGCGTGATCCTGTCGGCGGCCTACGCCTTGTGGCTGTACCGGAAGATCGTGTTCGGGGCGCTGGTCAAGCCGACGCTGGCGACCATCAAGGATCTCACCTTGCGGGAAGGGCTGACGCTGGCGCCGCTGGTGGCGCTGACGATCCTGTTCGGCGTTTATCCGAAGCCGGTGCTCGATCTGTCGGCGGCTTCCGTACAAAATCTCGTCAACAACTACGCAAGCGCGACCGCCGCCATCAAGGCGGCGGCGTTGCCATGATGACGGCAGGTCAGGGACGCCAGCTATGATGTTTGAGGCCGCCGGATATCAACTGCTTCCCGTATTGCCGGAAATCGTGCTGGCGATCGGTGCGATGGCGTCGCTGATGATCGGGGCCTGGTGCGGCCCGCGCGCCACGGCTCTTATCACGGTCCTAGCGATATGCCTGCTCGGCGCCGCCGGCGTGATCGAGTACCTGCTACCGACGGGCAGACTGGTCACATTCGGGGGCGGATTCGTCGTCGACGAGTTCGCGCGGTTTCTCAAGATCGCCGCGTTGGCCGGTTCGGCTGCGACGCTGGTTCTGTCTCGCGAATTTATCGAGGACGACTCCCGGCGGATGTTCGAGTTCGCGATTCTGGTGATGCTTTCGACAGTCGGCATGATGGTGCTGATTTCGGCGGCCGACCTGATTATGCTGTATCTCGGGCTCGAATTGATGAGCCTCGCGCTTTACGTGGTGGCGGCGAGCAATCGTGACAATGTCAAGTCAACCGAAGCGGGCCTGAAGTATTTCGTCCTCGGCGCATTGGCGTCCGGGATGCTGCTGTACGGCGCGTCGCTGATCTACGGCTTTACGGGAACCGTCAGCTTCGCGGGCATTGCAGCGGCTGCGAAGACCGGCAGCATCGGCATTGTCTTCGGCCTCGTCTTCCTGCTGGCGGGCCTGTGCTTCAAGGTATCGGTGGTGCCGTTCCATATGTGGACGCCCGACGTTTACGAAGGCGCGCCGACGCCGGTCACTGCGTTCTTCGCCTCGGCGCCGAAGATCGCGGCGATGGCGGTATTCACCCGCGTGGTGCTCACCGCGTTTTCCGGCATCGCCTCGGAGTGGCAGCAGATCGTGGTTTTCGTGGCGATCGCATCCATGGCGCTCGGCTCATTCGGCGCGATCGGGCAACGCAACATCAAGCGCATGATGGCTTATTCGTCGATCGGCCATATGGGTTTTGCGCTGGTCGGTCTCGCCGCCGGCACCGTCGAGGGCGCGCAGGGGGTCCTGCTATATCTGGTCATCTACGCCGTGATGACGTTCGGGGCCTTCGCCGTCATTCTCGCCATGAGCCGCAACGGTCAGCCCCTTGAGCAGATCAGCGATTTCGCGGGACTGTCGCGCACCAATCCGCTGATGGCGTTCTTCTTTGCCATGCTGTTGTTTTCGTTGGCCGGAATTCCGCCGCTGGCGGGCTTCTTCGCCAAGTTCTACGTCTTCACCGCCGCGATCAAGGCGGGACTGTTTGCGCTTTCGGTGATCGGCGTCATCACCAGCGTGGTCGGCGCGTTCTACTATCTCAATGTCATCAAGGTGATGTATTTCGACGAACGCGCCGAAGCGACGGACGCCGTCCATATCGAATTGCGGTCGGTCGTGGCAGCGACCGCGCTCTTCAACATGCTGTTCTTCGCCTATCCGGCGCCGTTGGTCAGCGCCGCCACGGCGGCTGCGAAGTCATTATTCTGAATGGCATCGGCTTAAATGACATTTTCGCTGGGTCCACGAGCCACGTCGTCAGGGTACCGGCTCGCGGCCTTCGACACTATCGGTTCGACCAACACCGAAGCGTTGATGCGTGCGCGCGCGGGCGAAACCGGCCCGATCTGGCTGGTGACGAAGGCGCAGACAGCGGGGCGAGGGCGCAGGCAGCGCGCCTGGCTTGCACCTCCGGGCAATCTGGCCGCCAGCATTCTCGAAGTCATAGACGTCTCGCCCGGTGCGGCGGCGACCCTGAGCTTTGCCGCGGGGCTCGCGCTTGAAGCCGCGCTGCAGAAGGTCAGCCTGGAGGCGCGCATCAGATTTCCCGGTTCGGACAATGTGACGTTTCAGTTGAAGTGGCCGAACGACGTGCTGGCGGGAGGCAGGAAACTTGCGGGAATCCTGCTGGAGGCCGAAACCGTCGGCCACGGCCGTCTCGCCGTTGTCGTCGGCATCGGCGTCAATGTCGCCGCGGCGCCCGACGGAATGCAGAATCCCGCGGTCTCGCTGCGCGACCTCGGTATCGACATCGGCGCCGAGGATCTGTTTCGCGCGCTGAGCGAGGCCTGGGTGGAGTTCCGCGGCGTCTGGGATCAAGGACGTGGCTTTCGCAGTCTCAGGCGTCTGTGGCTCGATCGGGCGGCCGGGGTCGGCCAGCCTGTCTCGGTTCGCTCCGGTGCGTCCACGATATCGGGCCGCTTCGATACCCTCGACGACGACGGCTGCTTGATCGTTGCGACGTCTGATGGCAGGCGCGTGGCTGTTTCCGCCGGCGATGTGTATTTCGGCGCGGCGGCATCGATCGGGGCAACATGATAGCGCGGCCCGATGAACTGATGTTCGCTCCGCTCGGCGGCGTGGGCGAGATTGGCATGAACCTGTCGATCTACGGGCTCGGCAACCGCCATCAGCGAAGCTGGCTCGCGGTCGATCTCGGTGTGTCCTTCGGTGACGAGGAGCATCTGCCGGGCATCGATCTCATCATGCCGGACATCCGGTTTCTCGAAAAAGAGCGAAAGAACCTCGTGGGTCTCGTGCTGACTCATGCCCACGAGGATCACTTCGGCGCGATCATCGATTTGTGGCCGCGGCTGAAATGCCCGATCTACGCCACGAAGTTCAGCGCGGCGCTGTTCGAGGCCAAATGCGCGGCGGAACGCAATCCGCCGGAGATTCCGGTGACCGTGGTGCCTTCCGGCGGCCGCATCGATATCGGTTCCTTTGGCGTTGAATTCATTCCCGTGGCGCATTCGATTCCGGAATCTCATGCGCTGGCGATTCATACGGCTGCGGGAATCGTCTTGCATACCGGCGACTGGAAGCTCGATCCGACTCCGCTCGTCGGTCTGCCGACCGACGAGAGGCGGCTCCGCGAACTCGGCGACCAGGGCGTGCTGGCGCTGGTCGGCGATTCCACCAATGCGGTGCGCGAGGGGCGCTCGCCTTCTGAAACCGAAGTCGCCGGTACGATCGCAAAGTTGGTGAAGGCAGCCAAAGGCCGCGTCGCGGTGACGACGTTTGCATCCAATGTCGGCCGGCTGCGCGCCGTGGCCGATGCTGCGCGTGGGGCGGGTCGGGAGGTCGTGGTGGTCGGCCGTGCCATGGAACGCGTGGTGCAGGTCGCACGCGAGACCGGACATCTGGACGGCATGCAGGATTTCCGCAGCGTCGATGTGTATGGCCATCTTCCGCCGGACAAGGTGCTGGCGGTGTGCACGGGCAGCCAGGGCGAGCCTCGCGCGGCTCTCTCGCGCATCGCCAGGGACGATCACCCGCAGGTGACGCTGAACCGCGGCGATACCGTGATCTTTTCCTCGCGCACCATTCCCGGCAACGAGAAAGCCGTCGGCGCGATCATCAATGGTCTCGTGACGCAGGGCATCGAGGTCATTACCGATCGCACCGAACTGGTTCATGTCTCCGGCCACCCGCGCCGCGACGAGATGCGGGACATGATCGCGTGGGTTCGTCCGCAGGTGCTGATCCCCGTGCACGGCGAGGCGTTGCACCTTTCCGAACACGCGCGGCTGGCGCGCGCCGCGGGCGTTCCCAAAGTCCTGATTTGCAAAAACGGCGATCTGGTCCGGCTTGGACCGGGAGAGCCTGGCATCATCGATGAATTGCCATCGGGACGGTTCTACAAGGATGGCTCCATTCTGGAGGATTCAAAATCGCGCGCGGTCGTCGAGCGTCGACGCATGGCGTTTGCCGGCTGCGCGTTCGTGGCGCTGGTTGTTACCGACAAGGGCGAACTGATTGACGATCCCGAGATCGATCTCGTCGGCATTCCGGAAAAAAATCCCGCGGGCGAACTGCTCGATGACGTTGTATTCGACACGGTGGTCTCGACGTTGAAGTCGTTGCCGCGAACGCAGCGGCGCGATCCCGATGCCATGGCCGAGTCATTGCGGCGCGCCGTGCGGGCAACGATTGCCGAAGAGTGGGGCAAGAAGCCGCTTTGCTACGTTCACGTTCTGGTGAGTTAGTCTCGTGAGTTTGATGCGCCTCTTGACGGCGGGCATCGGACATCGGACGTGGATGTCCATCCTGCCTGCGCAGGCGT
>JBIQHO010000182.1:0-7139 GCA_044508545.1 Bradyrhizobiaceae bacterium
AAAAAAGAGGCCCGCTTATCGCGGGCCTCGTCGTCGCGATCCGATCGGCGGGGGTTGCCGGTCGGCCTGTGGCGTTTTCGGCGCTAGTGCCGATGGTGATGGCGGTGATGGCGGGGATGATGACGACGGTGATGCCGCTTATGGTAGCGGGGAGCTGGGCGCACATTCACCGGCCGCAAGTCGACATCGACGACGCCGGCCACGGCGCTGAGGCCGGTCTGGCCCTGCAGGCTCAGCGGCTGCAACGAGATCGAATTGTCTGACCCTCCGACCAGCAGGTTGGCGCCGATGCCGACGCCGACCGTGGCGTTGGCGCCGACCCCGCCGAAGTGACCGGCCAGCGCGCCCGGACCGATCCTGCGGCTCGGCGCATTGACCACCCAGGCGAGCCCGGTCTGCGCCGTCACGCCGAGGTCGAGGCCGAAACGCTGGACCCGCGCGATATAGGGCTCAGGCGGCGCGCCGGTATTGCTGCGGAAGAGGCAATGCAATTCCGTCGTCGAGCCGACCACATAGCCCACGTTCTGGCCGCCCTCGCATTCGAGGATTCCGGCCTGAACCTGACGATGCTGGGCATGGGCGCCCGCAACGGACACCATGAGCGTCACGGCGGCCACGGCGGGAAGTCTTGGGAAACGCATGAGTTGATCTCCGCTGGGAAAGAAAATTGGGAAGGCCGGTGAGCATGATGGAACCGCCGTGTCCAAAACAAGGCGGCTGCCACATCGTGGCATCAAAATGCCGGCAACGTTGCTAAAACTTTCTGAAAGGCCGAAAATGGCGACAGCGCGAAACAAAGCATGGCCGTACCGTGCACGCCGGCCACTGCCGTCACCCCTCGCGAACGCAAGGACCCATAATTCCCGGCATCTGCAAGAGGGCAGAGCCCAGTCTCGCATCTCACCTGACGAAAGCACAGCTATGGGTCGCTGCCTGCGCAGGGACGACTTGTGGTAAACGCGACGCGCCCGCCCCCCTCAGCGCAGGCTGCCGCAGAAACGCTGGATGCGCTTGCAGGCGTCCTCAAGATCGGCGGTTCTGGTGGCATAGGAAATGCGGAACGCCGGCCCTAAGCCGAACGCCGATCCCTGCACCACCGCGACCCCTTCGGCCTCCAGCAGTTCGCTGACAAAATCCTCGTCGGTCTCCAGCTTCTTGCCCGATGGCGTGGTCTTGCCGATGGTCCCGGCGCAGGACGGATAGACGTAGAACGCACCTTCCGGCCGCGGGCAGTCGATGCCCTTGGCCTGGTTCAGCATCGCCACCACGAGGTCGCGGCGCTCCTTGAACACCTTGTTGTTCGCGCCGATGAACTCTTGCGGCCCGTTCAGAGCCTCGACCGCCGCCCATTGCGAGATCGACGACGGGTTCGAGGTCGACTGCGACTGGATCGTCGCCATCGCCTTGATGAGCTGCGCGGGGCCGCCGGCATAGCCGATGCGCCAGCCGGTCATGCAGTAGGCTTTCGACACCCCGTTCACCGTCAGCGTGCGGTCGAACAGTTTCGGCTCGACCTGCGCCGGCGTGGTGAATTCGAAATCGTCGTAGATCAGGTGCTCGTACATGTCGTCGGTCATGATCCAGACCTGCGGGTGCCTCACCAGCACGTCGGTCAGGGCTTTCAGCTCAGTGCGCGTATAGGCCGCGCCGGTCGGGTTCGACGGCGAGTTGAGGATGATCCACTTCGTCTTCGGCGTGATCGCCCGCTCCAGCGCTTCGGCCTGCAGCTTGAAACCGAACTCCGCCGTGCAGACCACGGGCACGGATTCGCCGCCTGCCAGCGCCACCATCTCGGGATAGCTGACCCAGTACGGCGCGGGAATGATGACCTCGTCGCCCGGATTGATCGTCGCCATCAGCGCGTTGTAGAGAACCTGCTTGCCGCCGGTGCCGACGATGATCTGGTTCGGCTTGTAGGTCAGGCCGTTCTCGCGCTGGAACTTGGCTGATATCGCCTCCTTCAGCTCGGGGATGCCATCCACCGCCGTATACTTGGTCTTG
Organism: Bradyrhizobiaceae bacterium; assembly: GCA_044508545.1. Taxonomy (GTDB): domain Bacteria; phylum Pseudomonadota; class Alphaproteobacteria; order Rhizobiales; family Xanthobacteraceae; genus Nitrobacter. The sequence continues at coordinate 2,002 of JBIQHO010000182.1, forward strand.
CCGGCCTCGATCGCATGGACCGCCGCCAGCTTGATGTTGGCCGGGGTATCGAAATCGGGTTCGCCCGCGCCGAGGCCGATGACGTTCCGTCCCTCCGCCTTGAGCCGACGCGCTTTATCCGTGACCGCGATCGTCGCGGACGGTTTCACACGATCGAGCGCAGCGGCGAGAAAAGGCATTATCGTCTCCATACCGGCGCCGTGATCCAGCAACGCCGCGACTGTCCCAACTCTTCATGATGAGATCGACGCACACTAAAACGCGTTCCGTTGCGCCGCAAGAAGATTGACCTAGAGGCTTTCCGCTTCTGATGGAATCAGAAGCGGGGCTCTATGTTTTTGATTTTGACGGGTTTTCTTGACGCGAACCGGCAGCCGCTACAACTTTTTGCCCGCGCGTTCGTTTCAGGAAACATTAAAGCGCCGGGGGCTAGTGTGCCGGCGTCGCAGGTCGCTCTCATTGCGCAATGTTCGCAAATTCCGGAACACCGAATGGCTTATTTCTGGCAACCCCGTTTGAGGGAAACCATTCGGACCGGCGCATGGCTGACGGCCGGGCGCATTCGCGGCTACAGCCTGATGTTGCTGGGTTTTTATGCGGTGGCGGCAGTCGTCTGGGTCGCGCTGTCCCACGGCCTGGTCGACCTCCAGGGTAAACCGCTCGGCACCGACTTCTCCAGCTTCTACGCCGCCGGGTCGCTCGCCCTCGAAGGGCGCGCGACCGAGGTCTACGACATGGCCACCCATTACGCGCGCGAGCAGCAGATCTTTGGCGCCGGCATTCCCTATTATGCGTGGTTCTATCCACCGCTCTTCCTGCTGCTCGCGGCGCCGCTGGCGCTGATGCCCTATCCGCTCGCGCTCGCGGTGTGGCAGGCGTCGACGCTCGCCTTTTATCTCGGCGTGATCGGCGCGGTCCTCCGGCCCCTGCGGCAGGCGCGCGGCGCGCCGGCCGCCATCTGGATCTTTGCCGCGCTCGCCTTTCCCGCCGTCTTCATAAATGTCGGCCACGGTCAGAACGGCCTGCTCACCGCCGGCTTGTTCGGCGCGGCATTGCTCGCTTTGCCGGCGCGGCCGCTGCTCTCCGGCCTGCTGTTCGGCTGTCTCGCCTATAAGCCGCAATTCGCGCTGGTGATCCCGGTCGCGCTGATCGTATCCGGTCATTGGCGAGCCGTTGCCGCGGCGACGCTCACGGTGATCGTGCTTGCGTTGACCGCTTCGCTCGCATTCGGCACCGATGTGTGGTTCGCCTTTCTCGCATCGACCGAGATGTCGCGCCGGCTGCTGCTGGAACAAGGCAGCGTCGGGTTCGAGAAGCTGCAAAGCCTGTTCGCCGTGATCCGAATGTGGGGCGGCGGCTTGCAACTCGCATATATCGCCCAGGGCCTGACGTCGGCCGCAACGATCTGGGGCGTCGCATGGATCTGGCGCGGCCGCTCCGACGGCAACCTCAAGGCCGCGACCCTCATCATAGCCGCTCTTCTGGCTTCGCCGCACACGCTCGACTACGACCTGACGATCGTGGCACCGGCGATCGCATTCCTGACGGCTCTCGGGTTCGCCCGTGGCTTCCGCGATTTCGAGATCAGCGTGCTGGCGGCGCCATGGGTGTCGCCGCTGCTTGCCCGCACCGTTGCCGGCGCGACAGGCATACCGCTCGGCGCAATCGCCCTGCTCGCACTCTACGCGCTCGCGCTTCGCCGCGCGTGGAACGACCGCCAGGACCGGCGCGCCGGAACCGCGAACTCGCGCCTGCATCCGCGCGGGTTGCCGACATGATTTTTTCCTGAATCGCGCACCGGCAACAGCTCTCGGCCTTTCGCACGCCTCGAACGATCGGGCTGTTCCCTGCCCTTGCGGCGCATCGCCGGCGGCATCATTGTTTACCAGTATCGTTGACCCGCGCAGCAAACCGGCCCGCTCCCTCGGCCCAAACGGATCCAGCCCTTCCCGCATGTACAAGCTCTATTCGATGCAACGCTCGGGAAACAGCTACAAGGTTCGCCTTGCGCTGGCCTTCCTCGGCGTGCCCTATCATGCCGTCGAGGTCGATATCCTGCGCGGCGAAAGCCGCACGCCGGATTTTCTCGCGAAGAATCCGAGCGGACAGGTGCCATTGCTGGAAGTCGGGGAAGGGCGCTACCTCGCGGAGTCCAATGCGATCCTGTGGTACGTCGCGATTGGAACCGCGCTGGCTCCGGACTCCCCGATCGAGCGCGCCGAGGCGCTGCAGTGGATGTTCTTCGAGCAGCACGCGCTGGAGCCCAACATCGGCGCGGCCTATTTCTGGCTCTCGCTGGTGAAAGGCGGCCGCGATCTGCAGACCCACGCGCTGGACGACTGGATGGAGCGCGGCTATGCGGCGCTTCAGGTCATGGAGAATCATCTCAGGACCCACGATTTCTTCGCCGCCGGCCAGCTCACCATCGCCGACGTCGCGCTTTATGCCTACACCCATGTCGCCGACCGGTGCGACTTCGATCTCACGACCTTTCCCTCGATCCGGGCCTGGCTGCGGCGGATTGAACAGCAGCCCGGCTTCGCCGATATGGACGGGCGTGCTGCTCCGCCGGGGAATGCGGCGGCCGGCATCGCCGCCGGCACCTGATGGCGTTCGTGCGGAGGCGGCACAGTGTCTGCCTTGCTTTGGACATTTTCCATGCCGGTCGCCGCCCCAATCCTGCCCGCGCAACGTGAAAGACTCCCGCATTGCGAGTGATTCGTCCGCGAAGGATTGATGAACGATGCGATCGCAGAGCACGAGCGGCGGTTTTGGGGCACGCGTCACACGCCTCGCCTCCACGCGCCTGACCAACGCAGTCGCCGCTTCGCTGGCGATCGCGGCCGTCGCCATTTGCCTTAGTCTGGCCTTCGCGGCGATGTCGATCAAGGCCGCGATGGCGGTGTCGATCCCCGCCTGAACCGATCCTGGCGCGTCCGCCGCATCGTGATCTTTTTGCGGTTACCGGCGTTTGTCGTCGTGACCGCCCGTTCGCAACAGGACGATTCGATGAAACCATCCAGTGCATGGGCCACGGCCGTCCTGAGCGCGGCCATCGTGCTGACCGCCCCCTTCGTGATCGCCGCCGTCGCGCGCGGCGAAAGCACGACATTCAAATCGTCGGCCGGGCCGCTCAGCGTCAAGACCGTCGCCAGCGGCCTGGTCCACCCCTGGGGCCTCGCCTTCCTGCCGGACGGGCGCATGCTGGTGACCGAACGCCCGGGCCGCATCCGCATCGTCACTTCCGACGGCGTATTGTCGCCACCCTTGAAGGGCGTGCCAAAGCCCTATGTCGGCGGACAGGCGGGCCTGCTCGACGTCGCGCTCGACCGCGACTTTCCGAGCAATCACACGCTCTATTTCTGTTACTCCGTCGACAGCGGCGGCAACGCCGCCGTCGCGCGGGCGCAGCTGAACGAGGATGCCGCCGCGCTGGATGACGTGAAGGTGATCTTCACACAGGTCGGTCCCGGTGGCCAGGCCAACCATGGCTGCCGTATCGCCCAAGGCCCACGCGACGGCGATCTTTACGTCACGCTCGGCGATCATTTCGGTCCGCGCGACGAGGCGCAGAACCTTCGCGTCGACAACGGCAAGCTGGTCCGCATCGCACCCGACGGCTCGGTACCGCCGGACAATCCATTCGTCGGCCGCGACAGCGCGCGTCCGGAAATCTGGAGCTATGGCCATCGCAACGGACAAGGCCTCGCGTTCAATCCGGCGACCGGCGATCTCTGGGAGATCGAGCATGGCCCGCGCGGGGGCGACGAGATCAACATCATCGGCAAGGGCAAGAACTATGGCTGGCCGGTGATCGGCTACGGCATCGATTACAACGGCGCGAAGATCCATGAGAGCACGTCGAAGCCCGGCATGGAGCAGCCGATCAAATACTGGGTGCCGTCGATCGCGCCTTCCGGCATGGCGTTCTATACCGGAACGCTGTTTCCGGGATGGCAAGGCAGCCTGTTTACCGGCGCGCTGGCGGGCAAGATGCTGGTGCGGCTCTCGCTCAAGGGCAATGCCGTCACCGGCGAGGAGCGGCTCCTGCAAAACCTCAATGAGCGCATCCGCGACGTCAGGCAGGGCCCCGACGGGGCGTTGTGGCTTTTGACCGATAATGCGGCCGGGCGCGTCCTGCGGGTCTCGCCCGCGGGGAAGTGAATTACGCCACGATCAAGGCCATGGCCCGCATTATGGACTCCTGAGCGCCGCGACCAGTGCGAGACCGAACAACCCGACGACGCCGGCGATGAAGCCGAACGCAAACGCCCAGAAGCGGTCGCGGCGCGGCTTCTTCTGTCCGTCCTCCGTGCCTTTCTCCTGCGGCCTCCCTTGTTCGGGCAGCGACGTCGCCGCCATCGCGCGCTCTCGCTCGATCATGCGGCGGGCGACATAATCGGTGACGGCATTCACGACGACGGTGACGTCATGAGATTCCGCGAGCACGGCCCGGCCATGGCGGCTATCCTGGACGAAACGGTACATGCGCTTGTCGCGGCCCATGAGAACATGCGCCACCAGATCGATCCACAGTCGCGGCGTGTCTCCCTGACTGATCCCCCGATCGAACAGGTCGACCTGATCGGGGATCTGCGCGAACAGAGGATCGAGCGCTTCGTTCAGGATTTCAAGCCGCGCCACCTCCGCATCGCGCAGGTCGACGACGACGCCGGTGCGGTCGGCAGCCTCGATCCGCGCCTGGCGCAGGGCGTCGCGCAGCCGCACCGGCTTCGCGGATTCCGCCTCGCCTGTCCCCACGCCTCGTGCGCTCGACATCATGCCCTTCCGTTCCGGCCACCGTTAACCTGCCGGTAACCGCAGCTTAACAGCAACCCCGTTTCGAGCAACGAGCGTTTAATTACAAAGGCTTAATACGCGCATCCTGCTCCGTCCGCCCTGCAGTTCGTATCCCCAATAAACAGACGGCCCTGCCCGGTCTCCCGGGCAGGGCCGTCCGTTTCCCTGGACGTTTCTTCTTGAAGATGGGCGCGTCAGCCCGCCATGCGGTTCGGCTCCTCCACGATGGAGAAGCGCACGCCGGCGCGGTGACGGTTTTCCTCCGACACCACCCGCCAGGCATCCTCGGCTTCCTTCCGCGTCTTGAACGGGCCCTGCACCTGCGCCGAGCCTTCCAC
>JBIQHO010000183.1:0-7123 GCA_044508545.1 Bradyrhizobiaceae bacterium
GCCGACCCGGTCCGGCTGCAGGACGTCGCCCAGCACCAGACGGCCGGCCGGCTTGAGCAGCCGGCGGATTGTTCTGATCGCGGCATCGAATTCGCCCGGCGTCATGTATTGTATGACCGAGTTCATCACCGCCAGGTCGACCGATCCGTCGTCCACGTGCCGGAGGTCGTCCAGCGCGCACACACGGATTTTTGTATTGGACGCGAACCGCGCGACCAGCCGGCCGCGAACGCCGGGGGCGGGCTCCGCGAGGATCAGCCGGCCGCAGGCACCGGCCACCGTTTCCGCCGAGAGCGCCTCGCCGCAGGCGTAATCCAGGACCACCGCCTCCTTCGACGGGACATAGCCGACGATATCCCGGGCGATGGTCTGGAAATGGACGTCACGGTGCAGTTTGCTGACGTAAATCGTGTGGGTGGAATCGTAGTAGTCGATCCAGTCTTCCATGGGATGGTCTGAGCCAATCTTCCTGTTCCGCGGCCGGAACCGTTCGCGGAGTCGCACGTTAGAACATGATCGCGGGAAGTGGAAACCGGTTTTCGGATAGCTGGATCAGACTCGGGCGAACCCGTCGCGCAATGGCGCGTTAGCAGGGTCCACAGCGGCTTTTCCAGCTTCGCTTTGCGCGGCCGGAAATCCCAGTTCATTTTCTTTTCATAACAGCAGGAGGGTGCATCGTGACCCAAGCCAAAAGTTCCGCCTTGCGGAAAGTAAACCCCGAACTCGACACGCCGACCGATCTTTCGCAGGAGGGCGTCGACAAGATCGCCGCCGCCATGAATACAATCCTCGCTGATACCTTCGCGCTCTACCTCAAGACCAAGAATTTCCACTGGCATGTCAGCGGGCGGCATTTCCGCGATTACCATCTCCTCCTCGACGAGCAGTCGGAGCAGATTTTTGAAACCACCGACGAGATCGCCGAGCGGGTTCGCAAGATCGGCGGCACCACGCTGCGCTCGATCGGTCAGGTCGCCAAGCTGCAGACCCTCGAAGACAACGACGAGAGCTATGTCCCGCCACGCGAGATGCTGCGCGAACTGATGAACGACAACAAGAAGGTCGTGGCGGCCATGCGCAAGGCCCACGACATCTGTGACAAGTACGAGGACGTCGCGACTGCGAGCCTGCTCGAAAACTTTATCGATGCGACCGAACGACGGACCTGGTTCCTGTTCGAGGCGAGCCGCCAGGAAGGCAGCAACGAAGCCTGACCGGAGGGCGTTCGCCGTTCGCCGGATCGCCCGCTTTGGCGGACTATGACGCCTGAATTGCCAGGCCTATGCCCGCTTGTTCGCCCGCATCAGGTCGGCGAAGCGCCTGAAAAGATAATGCGAGTCGCGCGGACCGGGCGAAGCCTCGGGGTGATACTGCACGGAGAACACCGGCTTGCCCTCGAGTTCGAGGCCGCAATTAGAGCCGTCGAACAGCGAGACGTGGGTCTGCTTCGCACCCTTCGGCAGCGTCGCCTCGTCGACGGCGAAACCGTGATTCATCGAGGTGATCTCCACCTTGCCGGTGGTCTCGTCCCTGACCGGATGATTGGCGCCGTGGTGACCCTGATGCATCTTCCTGGTTTTCGCGCCGACCGCGAGGCCGAGCATCTGGTGGCCCAGGCAGATGCCGAAGGTCGGCGTTCCCGACTCGATCACCTTGCGGATCGTCGGCACCGCGTACTTGCCGGTCTCGGCCGGATCGCCGGGGCCGTTTGAGAGGAACACGCCGTCCGGTTTCATCGCCAGGATGTCGTCTGCCGACGTGGTCGCCGGCACCACCGTGATCTTGCAGCCCTCGCCGGCGAGCAGGCGCAGGATATTGCGCTTGATGCCGTAATCGACGGCGACGACATTGAATTCGGGCTTGTCCTGCCGGCCGAATCCGTTGCCCCAGGCCCACGGCGTCTCGTCCCAGGTGTAGCGCTGGCTCGACGTCACCATCGGCACGAGGTCCATGCCCTCCAGCCCCGGCCACGCGCGCGCTTCTTCCTTCAATCCGTGCAGGTCGAACTTGCCGTCCCTGGCGTGAGCGACAACCGCATTGGGCATGCCCCTGGTGCGGATCATCGCGGTCAGCGCGCGGGTGTCGATGCCCGCGATGCCGATGATGCCGCGCGCTCTCAGCCAGGCGTCGAGATGCCTGGAGGCGCGGTAGTTCGAGGGTGAGGTGATGGCGCTGCGCAGGATGACGCCGCGCGCCCCCGGCGTCGCCGCCATGTTCACCGTCTCGATGTCTTCGTCGTTGGCGCCGACATTGCCGATATGCGGGAAGGTGAAGGTGATGAGCTGTCCGGCATAGGAAGGATCGGTGAGGATTTCCTCGTAGCCGGTCATCGCGGTGTTGAAGCAGACTTCGCCGACCGCCTGACCCTCCGCGCCGAGGCCGAAGCCTTCGAGCACGGTGCCGTCGGCGAGCACGAGAAGCGCGGTCGGTTTGAGGTCCGGCCAGGCTGCGTTTTCCGATGTGGTCATGAGCGCATGACATAGCCCGCGCTTGCGCCCGCGTCAAACTTCGGTTGTCTCGCGCGCCGCCGCGGCTTACATCGGCGTTTCAAGCCGCCAGCATCAGGACCAGCCCTTGTATCCCGACCCCAGAACCATGATCGTCATGGATGCAGGTTCGTCCCGCTTCCAGTTTCGGGCCGGGGCGCTGATACGGCGCAGCGGGCACATCCTGATTCACCGCGCAGTTTCGGATCCGTTCTGGGCGCTGCCCGGCGGTCGTGTTGAGTTTCATGAAACCAGCGCGGAAGCCTTGGCGCGCGAGATCAAAGAAGAGACGGGCTGCTCTGCCTCCATCGGGCGGCTGCGCTTCGTCATCGAGAACTTCTTCGAATTGGGGGGACGAAAGGCGCACGAGATAGGTTTCTACTACGAAGCCGAACTGCCCCGGCCGTTTCCGTTCCACGAAACGGACATCGTGCATCGCAGCCGCGACGCGAACACTGATCTCGAGTTTCGGTGGGTTCGACAGCAGACCCTCGGGCCCGGAGCGATCGATCTCAAGCCTGCGCCGCTTGTCGATCTCATCGAGACATCGTCCGAAGGCGTCGTGCATGTGGTGCATCGGGATTGATCGCCCTTCATCGCCGTGGTTGCCGCCCCGGCGAAGGTAGCCTAAATCTGGGACGGACCACAGTTGACAGCGCGAAACGCTGTGAAGGGGAGATTTTGATGCTGCGCGACGACATCAACAACGCCGTCAAGGAGGCGATGAAGGCCAGGGACGAGCGCAAGCTGTCCACGCTGCGCATGATCAACTCCACCATCAAGAACGCCGACATCGAGGCGCGCGGACAAGGCAAGCCGCCGCTGTCGGACGGCGATCTGCTCGGCCTGTTGCAGAAGATGATCAAGCAGCGGCAGGAGTCCGTCGAACTCTACGAAAAGGGTGGACGCGCTGAACTTGCCGCAGCCGAGCGGGAGGAGATCGCCGTCATCTCCGCCTACCTGCCGAAGCAGATGTCCGACGACGAGGTGAAGGCCGCCGTCGCCGCCGCCATTACGGAGACCGCGGCTTCCGGCATCAAGGACATGGGCAAGGTGATCGGCGCGCTGAAGGCCAAATATGCCGGGCAGATGGATTTCGGCAAGGCCAGCGGCGTGGTGAAGGCCGCGCTGACGGGGTGACAATTTCCGAATGGTCATGCGCGAGCTTGATCGGCGCATCCATCCTCAAGATGAATTTGTAAAGATGAGACTTGCGCCAACAGCGCGCGTCACGCTCACGACAACCTATTACAAACCCGATCGCGATCTGCGTTGCGAAGTCGCCGCGTCCCTGTTGTCGTCGCAACAGGAAGCGTCGTGCCGCGGGTGACGCGCGCTCGGCTGAATTTGGTTCCGTCCACAGCGAGAAAATAGTTCAGTTCCTGTTCGGGAACGACGCGCCGCGCATCGCGTTGTCGCCTCATCGAACAGGAGGCGTAAACATGGGCTTTGGACGCGGACTTCTTCTCTGGCTGATCGGGATTCCGATCCCGCTGATTATCCTCATCGCATTTCTCATGCATCGCTGAACGTTGAAGCGGGGAGTCATATGAGCATCGGCACGATCATTCTGATTATTCTCATTATCGCGTTGCTTGGCGGTTTCAGCGGCGTCGGCGGCGGTCCGTTTTACGGCACCGGCTATTACGGCGGCGGCGGCCTCGGGTTGGTGATCATTATCCTGCTGATCCTCCTCCTGATGGGACGCATCTGACGCCAGGCAATTTCTGCTTCGATGGGAGCGCATCATCGCAGTGTTGTTAGCGCCCGCTTCTGATAAAATCAGAGGCGGGCTCTTGATTTGATTGACGCGTTTTCTTGGCGCGTTCTTGGCGCGAACCCGGTATCCATCCTCGGGTCAAGCCTGAGGACATGCTTCGCTCGAAAATGCTATCGTGATCGCGGCGCGGTCAGCGTCGTCTCAATTTCGTGGAACAGCCGCGCCAATCGCTCCGCCCACTGCGCTTGTCCATTTTCATCGGCGATCAAATCCTGCCTGATCTCGACGCCGGTATTCATCAGGCCGCGCGCCTCGCCATGCACGGGGATGGTGTAGTCGGTGAGATCGCTCACCGCATAAGGTTCGTTGTCGCCGACAACAAGATCGCCCTCGGCGCGCAGCAGCGACAGCAAAAGCTGCGGCAGGACCGGGCTGCGGTGATAGAGCGTGCCGACATGCCAGGGTCGCGCCACCCCGGCATAGACCGGGGTGAAACTGTGTAGCGACACCAGGATCGTGGGGCGACATTGCACCAGCCGGGCATCGATCGCCTCGGCAATCCGGCGATGATAGGGGGCGAAGATCGCGCGCCGCCGCGCGGCGGCATCGGCTGGCGAGATGCCTTCATTCCCCGGAATATTTGTGGCGTCGCTGATCGCCGGAATAGAGCTTGCGACGCCGGGTGGCCGGTTGCAGTCGATCACCAGCCGCGAGTAGCGCTGCGCGATCAGATGCGCGCCCAGCGCCGTCGAAACCCGCTCGGCGACGCCGGCGATCCCGATGTCCCAGGCGATATGGCGCGTCAGTTCACTTTCCGGCAGGCCGAGATCACCGAGCGCGTCCGGAATCAGGCGGCCGTAGTGGTCGCAGGTCAAAAGGAAAGGCGAAGTCCCGGAGACGTTGCATTCGAGAACGGGCGGTTCATGCAAGGTGATGATTGCCGGCTGCGCATCAAGGATTGTCATGCCGTGCGCACCAATCGAATATCCACCTCGCGCTCCACATAAGTCCATTCGTCGGTCGTGCGCAGAACCCCGACGAGGTCTTCGAACATTGCCGCGTGTTCCGGCGCGTATTCGAACCAGGTCAGGAAATCGAAGGGCTCGCCAAGATCGCGGCAGTGATAGAGTTGCCGCGCGATGGCGGGCAGGTACTTGAGGCTGGCGGCGATATGGTGCGACTTGTCCGCGAAGATTTTCCGCCGTTCTTCCTGCGTCAGTTCCCACCACGCGTCCGACTTGCTGATGGGGATCAGCGCCGCGTGTGTCGCCTCGGGGCGCCCCAGCCCGGCCTGCACCGAGGTGAGCGCGTTTTTCTCGGCGCGTTCGACATAGCGCACGTGGCTGGTGACGCCGCGCAACTGCCATGGTGTTACCGATGCGTCACCCAACGAGGCGCTCGGCGCGATCGCCAGATGAGACGCCGGTACGAGGCTTTCGCCGGTGACGGGAGCAATGGACAGGATATCCCAGGCGCCGGTGTTGCCGCCGGTGAAGAGCGTGAACGTCATTTCACTCCCGGGTGCTGTGGATAGCTGGGGATATTGTTAAGAACAGATGTGGTACAATATCAAAAGGTGCCTAGCTGATTCGCCCGCGCGGCGGCAGGCAGTTATACCCGTCGCCGAGATTGAGTGAGACGGCGTATGCGTTTCCCGCCCAGCTTTATTGATGAGGTCAAGGCGCGCCTTCCGGTTTCGGAAGTCGTGGGCCGTCGCGTGAAGCTGAAGCGGGCGGGGCGCGAGTTCAAAGGGCTGTCGCCGTTCCAGCAGGAAAAGACGCCGTCGTTCACGGTCAACGATCAGAAACGATTCTATCACGACTTCTCCACCGGCAAGCACGGCAACATCTTCGACTTCGTGATGGAAACCGAAGGCGTTTCCTTTCCCGAGGCGGTCGAGCGGCTGGCGTCGATGGCGGGCCTTCCGCTCCCGCGCAGTTCACGGGAAGACGAGCAGCGCGAGCAGCGGCAGAAATCCCTGTTCGAGGTGATGGAACTCGCGGCCCGGTATTTCGAGCAGAATCTCGCTTCGCGAGCGGGCGCGCAAGCCCGCGGCTACCTGTCGGACCGCGCCGTCGCCCCCTCCAGCATCGTCGAGTTTCGCATCGGTTACGCGCTCGCGGAACGCTTCGCGTTAAAGGAATATCTGGGATCGAAGGGCGTCCCGGTCGCGGACATGATCGAGGCCGGCCTGCTGATCGCCGGCGATGACATCCCCGTTCCCTACGATCGCTTCCGCGACCGGATCATCATTCCGATCCATGACCAGCGTGGCCGCGTCGTCGGGTTCGGCGGCCGCGCGCTCAAGAAGGACGTGCAGCCCAAATATCTGAACTCGCCGGAAACCTCGATCTTTCATAAAGGCTCGATCGTTTTCAACTTCCATCGCGCGCGTCAGCCGGCGCACGAGGCCAATTCGGTCGTCGCCGTGGAAGGCTACATGGATGCGATCGCGGTCTATCAGGCGGGGATCAAGGCCGTCGTCGCCACCATGGGCACCGCGTTCACGGAGGAACAGATCGCCACGCTGTGGCGATTGTCGCCTGAGCCTGTGGTCTGCTTCGATTCCGATCGCGCAGGCGTCGCGGCTGCCTATCGATCCGTCGACCGCATCCTGCCCCTGTTGCGCGTCGGCAAGACGTTCCGCTTCGTGTTCATGGACGAACAGAAGGACCCCGACGAGTTGATCCGGGAAAAGGGCGTCGAGGCGTTCCGAAGCGTTCTGTCCGGCTCCCTGCCGTTGTGGGATGTGCTCTGGCAGCGCGAGACCGACGGTCAGGACGTGCGGACGCCTGACAAACAGGCCGCGCTGGAACAGAAGCTCTACGCGCTGGTGCGGACCATTCAGGACCCGGTCGTCAACACGGCGTTCTTCAGAACCTCGCGGATGCAACTCGCCAACCTGTTCTGGCAGGTC
>JBIQHO010000184.1:0-7114 GCA_044508545.1 Bradyrhizobiaceae bacterium
ACCCTGCCGCCATCTTCCGCCCCGCCTTCCATGCCGAACCTCCCGGCGCCGTTGCCCCAGGCCCCGCCCGCCGCCGTGCCGCTGACGGCCCCGCTGCCCAGCCTCGCCACTCCGGCGCAAGGTGTCCTGTCGCTGACGGCGCGCTACGGCAAGGATCTGCCTGTGATCAACAGCGGACTGATCTGGCGGGTCTATTCCGATCGGCCCGATGAGACCGGCGCATTCAAGCTGATGCGGGAGGACCACGGCGCCACTCCCAACATCGTACTGCCCCCCGGCAGCTACGTGGTGTACGTCTCGATGGGATTGGTCAGCGCGGTGCGTCCGGTAACGCTGAAACCGGACACCGACCGCGAGTCGTTCGTATTGCCGGCGGGTGGGTTGCGGATCGAGGGCCGCGTCGGCACGTCGATGATTCCGCCGAACCAGATTTCCTTCAGCATCTACAAGGGCAGCCAGTTCGAAGGCACCGAACGCGCGCCGCTGGTTCCCAGCGCCACCGCGGGCGATGTGCTGATCCTGCCGGAGGGCACCTATTACATCGTCTCCAACTACGGTGACGCCAACTCGGTGGTGCGATCGGACATTCGCGTGCAGGCGTCGAAGTTGACCGACGTGACGATCTCGCACCGGGCCGCCGTCATCACCCTGAAACTCGTCAGCGACAAGGGCGGCGAGGCGCTCGCCAATACCGCGTGGTCGGTTCTGACGCCCGGCGGCGACGTCATCAAGGAATCGATCGGCGCATTTCCCCGCGTGATCCTGGCCGAGGGGGAATATCGCGTGTTCGCCAAGAACGAAGGCAAGGTGTTCGAGCGCGGCTTCGAGGTCGTCAACGGCGTCGACGGCGAGGTCGAGGTCGTCGCGCACTAGAGGCTCTCCGCTTCTGATGGAATTAGAAGCCGGGCTCTATGATTTTGACGCGTTTTCTTCATGTGAACCGGTTCCACCCGCTCGAAAACGCTCTAGCCGCCGCCGTCGATATTTTCCGGACCGTTCACGCCGCGCCAGCGGGCGTAGCGCCAGGGCAGATACCAGACGGCGCCGTGTGGTTTCTCTGCTGGAACGTTATCGATCCCGGACGTTCCCCAGGGATGACAGCGCAACAGCCGCGCCAGTGTCATCCAGCCGCCGGCCCATAATCCGAACCGCTCGATCGCTTCGTCGCCGTAGGCCGAGCACGTCGGCAGGTGCCGGCAGTTGAAACCCACCAGCGGCGACAGCGTGTGGCGATAAATCCAGATCAGCGTCCGTCCGGTGTTACGCGGCAGCCGCAAGGCGGCTCTCGCGCAATCCGGACAAAACCTGGAACTTTGCAGCGTCGGCTTCATGACTCTCGCAGGTTCCCCGCGGGGAACCGTGACCTTGGTAATTTCGCCATGGTACCAAGATATCGCATACTCTTGCCGGGACACGTCGCAAAGGTTGTATGGACGTTGAAGGATCCTGCGGCTAGTTTTCAGATATCCCGACGTCGGAATCATTGCGGTGAATGGTGAATGCCGGCGCATCGACCGGTGCATTGGACCGGGGAAGGTCGGGGTACGGGGACGAACCGAATTGAGGCGCGCGGAATCATCTGTGGTCTACGGACGGGCGCTCCTGTGCGTCGCGTTTTTATGTTTCGCCTTGCCCGCTCTGGCCGCGCCGCTCGATCATCCGGCCTCGGCCAGCGGGACCGCCGAGGTTCGAAAGCAGCCGATGCGGTTCACCTGGATTGACTGCGAGCCGCATTGTCAGGACTGGATCAGCGCGGTCGGAATCGTCACCGCCGAAACGCCGAAAGCCTTTGACGATTTCACCGCCGGGCGCGACGTTTCGGGCATGACGGTCGTTCTGGACTCCGGCGGCGGCTCGGTCAACGACGCCATCGCATTGGGGCGGCGCTGGCGTGAACTCGGCTTGCGCACGACGGTCGGGACCAGCGTGGTCGCCAAGACCGTCGCCGGCGATCATGCCGCGGTGCTGCCGGACGCCTATTGCGAGTCCATGTGCGCGTTCATGTTGTTGTCGGGCAAAACCCGCTACGTACCTGACGGCGCACATGTTCGTGTCCATCAGATCTGGATGGGCGATCGCGCCGACGATGCCAGGGCCGCCAGCTACTCCGCCGACGACCTGATGATCGTGGAGCGCGATATCGGACGGCTCGCCAAGTATACCTTCGACATGGGAGGCGGCGGCGACCTGCTTTATCTCGCGCTCAGCATTCCTCCGTGGGAGAAACTCCACGAGTTGTCGGCGGCGGAATTGCGTGCGACGAATCTGGTGACGACGGACGACGTCGCCGAGGTGTTGCCCGGCGGGAAGGCCACCGATGCTCCCGTTGCCGGTCTGGTCACGAAACCGGTGCAGGATCGCTTCCCGGCAGGCGCTGCAAATGCGGCTGCTGCGGAGACGAGCGTCAGCCAGCAGACCAAGACCGTCGAAGCGGTTCCGACCGGCGGTGTCGCGGTGGCGGCTCCGCCAGCTCAGAAACCGTGAGAGTGTTCGGGCGGAACGGCTTGAGCTGTGTCAGCTTTGCGCGGGAGTGAGGGCGGCCGATCTGGCCTCGATCTGACTGATGGCATCGACCACGGCGTCGAACGTCAGCATGGTGGATGCGTGCCGCGCCTTGTAGTCGCGCACCGGTTCGAGCAGCGCGATGTCGGCCCATTTGCCTTGCGGAGGCGCGCCGTTTTCCTTCAGCATCCTGCGCACGGTTTCGCGCAGTTCGCGCAACTCCGTGGCGGTCGACCCGACCACATGACGGGCCATGATCGAAGAGGATGCCTGGCCCAGTGCACAGGCCTTCACGTCGTGGGCGAAGTCGGTGACGACAGAGCCATCCATCTTGAGGTCGATCCTGACGGTGGATCCGCACAGCTTCGAATGGGCGGTGGCGCTGGCGTCCGGCGCCGGAAGGCGGCCCAGGCGGGGAATGTTGCCGGCCAGTTCGATGATGCTCTTGTTGTAAACGTCGTTCAGCATCAGATTCCAAAACTTTGAATTCGCTGAAGAGGTGGCCGACGCTCTTGGCGGCGGGAACCTCGGGGCCTATATATGTATCTATTGCCGGGAAACGCAATCCGGCGATTTTCCGTCGCACCCGGATTGAAGTTGAATTCGGGCGTCGCAATGTTCAATATCAAGGGACTCAGGCGTCCGGTAGCCACAACGCTGCCCCGTCTGCCCGGTGACACTCCGGTCTCAAGCGAGGCCGGTCGAACGGAGTAAAGATGGACGCTTTGATCAAGCCGCTGCGCGGCGTCAAACCTGTTGAAGCCAAATCCAACAACGCCAAACCTGCCGGGTTCGCTCCCGCCGAACTGGATCCGTCGGAGTTTATGGCGGCCGCCGCTCAGCCGGACCGGCCGCGGCCGTCGCGGCACGAGGCGGAACATGCGGTCAGGACCCTTTTGTCCTATATCGGCGAAAACCCCAACCGGGAGGGGCTGCTCGATACTCCGCGCCGGGTGATCGAGGCCTATGATGAAATCTATCAGGGTTATCATCAGTGCCCGGCCGAGGTGCTGAACCGCACCTTTGGCGAGACCGCCGGCTACGACGATTTCGTGCTGGTCCGCGACATCGCCTTCACCTCGCAGTGCGAGCACCACATGATGCCGTTCTATGGCAAGGCGCATATCGCCTACACTCCGGTCGAGCGCGTGGTCGGGCTGTCCAAGCTCGCGCGCCTGACCGACATCTTCGCCCGGCGTCTTCAGACCCAGGAACACATGACCGCGCAGATCGCCGCCGCCGTCGACGAGGTGCTCAAACCCCGCGGCGTCGCCGTGATGATCGAGGCGGAGCACACCTGCATGTCGGTGCGCGGCGTCGCCAAGCACGGTGCGATGACCTTCACCAGCCGCTTCACCGGCGTATTCCGCGACAATCCGGCGGAGCAGGCGCGCTTCCTGTCGATGGCGCGAGGCGGCTGACGCTGGAGATTTTCCCGCTTCTGACGAAATCAGAAGCGGGCTCCGCGTTGCGAAAAGCCACATCGTGCCGCCAACCCTCGAGGGTTTTGTTGAGGGATTTCCTGTGTCTCAATCGACATCTTCAGTCGAAGTCGCGCGCGAGGAGGACCTCACGTTCCGGCCTCGCTTCGATTCGTCGGGTCTTGTCACGTGCGTCGCGACCGATGCCGCGACCGGCGACGTGCTGATGGTCGCGCATATGGACGAAGAGGCGCTGCGGCGGACCATCGAGACCGGCGATGCCTGGTATTACAGCCGTTCGCGCAAGGCGTTATGGCGAAAGGGCGAGAGTTCGGGTCAGGTCCAGCGGGTGGTCGAGATGCGGACGGACTGTGATCAGGACGCAATCTGGATCAAGGTCGAGCAGCGCGGCGCCGCCTGCCATACCGGACGGCGTTCGTGTTTCTACCGGGCGGTGACCAAGGGCGAGGGCGGCGAAGCGCGCATGAGGTTTGTCGATGCCGACAGACTGTTCGATCCCGCCGAGGTCTACAAGAAGTCCTGAGAGCCGCGCTTCGCTGCTGCGTCCATTAAGGTGCTGTTAACCATAATCTTCCACCTTGCAGCCTGGAGCATGACCCCGAAAAGTGGGAACCGGTTTTCGGCCAAGGCCATGCTCAATAGGATTGAGACTGATTCAGCGCAGTTGAATCAGTCTCAAGGGAGGTCGTCCGCTGCCGGTGGGAGCCGGCATCGACGGCGGGTTTGCCGAGATCGCGTTGAAATGCGAGCGGTCGTTTCGCGGGGAGCGAGAGACCATCATGACCGTCGATGCCGCCAACGCCGCCAGCGATCCGTCGCGCACCGGACTGACCGGCCTCTTCGGTGGCATAGCGACCGCCATCCGCAAGGCAGCCGACGTCACCGGCGCGAGCTTCGAATACCTGCTCGCGACCGCCAAGATGGAATCCAATTTCAATCCCCAAGCCGCCGCGCCAACCTCGTCCGCCAAGGGTCTCTTCCAGTTCATCGAGCAGACCTGGCTCGGCACGGTGAAGGAGGCGGGTCCCGCGCTCGGCTATAACGGCTACGCCGACGCCATCACCCGGTCCCCGTCGGGCAGCTATTCCGTCAGCGATCCGGCCGCGCGCGCCGCCATCCTCAAACTGCGGGACGATCCGGCCATCGCCTCCGCCATGGCCGGCGTGCTAACGCAGTCCAACAGCTTCAAGCTGACCGGCCTGATCGGCCGCCGTCCGACCGACAGCGAACTTTATATGGCGCATTTCATGGGCGTCGGCGGAGCCGCGAAGCTGATCGCGAATGCGCAGGACAATCCGCAAGCATCGGGCGCGCGGTTGTTTCCAAATGCCGCCGCCGCCAACCGTCCGATTTTCTACGAGCCGGACGGCCGCGCGCGCAGTGTATCGGAAGTCTATGCCGATCTGGATCGGCGCTATGCGGTAGCCGCCAACTCGCCAGCAAGCCGCGCAGCGATGACCTCGCTTGGCGTCACCGCGCCGGTGGCGGTCGCGTCCGCGGCGCAGTTCTTCACATCGCCCGACAATGCGGTTTACCTGTCGCGTCTGCCCGACACGCGCGGCGTCACGCCGGTTGCGGCATCATCCGCAACGACTGCATCAACCGCGTCAGGCCAGCCGGTGTTCCGTTCGTTATTTCAGGTCGGAGAGCGTACGCAGCCAGTGTCTCCGGCGGTTCAGGAATTGTGGGGTGCGTCGTCCGTCGCGGCCCCTTCGGAAGCGCAGACATCGTCTGCGCCCCCTCCACGTCAGCCGTTCGATCTGTTCAGCGACCGTAGCGGCGCTTACAGCGGCTAGACGGTCTCATTTAGGCGAATTCTTTGGAGCGCTGCGGGTTCCCTCTCCCGCTCGCAGGGGAGGGGTAGGGAGGGGACCGGTCAGCGTGCTCCCACCCGAACGCTTCGCGTTCGACCTCTCCCGCAAGCGGGAGAGAGGTGAAGATTTGTCATCCGAAGTAATCCCCGAAACTCGCATTTTTTTGCGAGCCCTCCTGTTCATTGCTTTCAACAGGGTATTTTCGCCGCGTCTATTCTCGTTAACGAAACGTCAACGAAGGCAACCGGTTATGGTGAACCCTTTGTTAAGCGTCATGGTTTATTTTCTATGACAGTGGCATCGGATCACGGTGTCGTCTCAAGTTGTGTAAGCCGGAAAGACCATGATCGTTCGGCAATTCATCAGTTGGGTGCGCACCGCTCCCGCGGGCGAGCGGGCGGAAGCGACACGAGCGCTGGCCAGAGCCTGGCTCATCTCCGATCTCTCCGACGACGATCGCGCGGCCGCCGAGGGCGCGCTCTTGATGCAGCTCGACGACTCCTCGCCGCTGGTTCGCCGGGCGATGGCTGAGGTCTTTGCGCGCAGCACGACCGCGCCGGCAGCCATCGTCCAGGCGCTGTCGGTCGATCAGCCTTCGGTTTCCATCCCGGTTCTCGAACATTCGCCGCTGCTGATCGATGCGGATCTGGTCGACATCGTCGCGACCGGCAACAACGACGTGCAATGCGCGGTCGCGCGACGCGCACGCATTCCGGTATCGGTCTGCGCGGCCATCGCGGAGGTGGGCTCGGCGGCGGCGGCCCTTGAGCTGATCGAAAATCCGGGCGCCAATATCGCGCCGATGTCATGGGACCGCATCGTCGAGCGGCACGGCCATCTCGCCGCGATCCGGGAATCGATGCTGGCGCTCGACGATCTGCCCGCGGCCACGCGGTTCGCGCTGATTGGAAAGCTGTCGGATACGCTGGCGCGGTTTGTCGTCGCGAAGAACTGGCTCAGCGCCGATCGTGCCGGTCGCGCGGTCGGCGACGCGCGCGATCGCTCCGCCGTCAACCTCGCAGCTCAAGCGCGAGACGACGATATGCGCGGTCTGGTCGCGCACCTTCGCGCCACCGGACAACTCAACGCCGGGTTGATCCTGCGCGCGCTGCTGTCGGGCAATCACGAACTGTTCGACCAAGCGCTGGTGGAATTGTCGGGCCTGCCGTTGAACCGCGTCGTCGCACTGGTTCACGATCGCGGCGCCGCGAGCCTTCCCGCGCTGCTGACGCGGGCGGGGCTGCCGGAATCGACATTCCCCGCGTTTCGCGCCGCGCTTGAAGCGCGCGACGAGATCGGCTTCGTCGGAACGGTCGACGGCGCGACGCGATTGCGCCGCCGCATGGTCGAGCGCGT
>JBIQHO010000185.1:0-367 GCA_044508545.1 Bradyrhizobiaceae bacterium
TTGAACTGCCATTTCCTACTTGGGCTGCCATTTCGCGTATGGCAGGGTCGGGCCGCCACCGGTGCTGATGTAGCCGACGGTGAGCGTCCCCTTGTCCATCGAAATCTTGATCACCGTGCCCTGCGCCAGGACCTCTCCGCCGCTGACCGCGTCAAGCTCGTTCATCGTCAATTCGCGCATGCCGGAATTCGTCATTGTAATCTCCATTAGGTTCACGACGGACATTCGTCACGTCTCTGATCTTGGGGGCGTTGATCGGTGTGGGATGAAGCCAAATTTCTTATTTCAGCGGGATCCATTCCGCGGACGGCAGCGCCGGCCCGCCGTCAATGCTGACGGTCCCGATCGCCAGAATGCCCTTGCCGTT
>JBIQHO010000185.1:377-7112 GCA_044508545.1 Bradyrhizobiaceae bacterium
TCCAGTTCATCGATCGTGAGGTCGCGCATTCCGCTCGACATTGCTGATCTCCAGTTATGCCTCGGAGGAACCATTCCCTCCGTGACACCTGTGTAGTTCAGCAATGCAGGCGCATCCGTGATTTTGATCACACAATTGGACCGCGACAAACCCGCAAATCCGTGGGCAACCAATAGGCTCCGGTCGCTTGCCGCGCGAGTTTTCGAGCGAAGTGGAATCCGGCTTTCGTGAAGAAAACACGTCAAATCAAGAAGCTAGAGTCTTTCACCGTTCCCTGAAACGGCGAAAGACTCGAACGGTCGGTCCGTCGGATAGCCGGTGTTGACGAAAGCCGGCAAGCCGCCATAAGCAGGCAAGCAGCGGCCCGCGGGTCGGCGTCAGCATACGCCGCTGTTGTCCGCATCGATTTTGGATTATTGACCTGAAACAGGCACCGGAATCGGTGCCCGCCAGAGCCGGCGTAGCACAGCGGTAGTGCAGCGGTTTTGTAATCGGAGGGCCTTGGGGCGAGAATGCGAATCGGATCATGTGCTTAAGCGGCGTACGGTCCGACCGAGTACCGAATAGGCACCGAGTCTAGGTGTCCGAGGGCCGGATTAGCTCAGCGGTAGAGCAGCGGTTTTGTAAACCGAAGGTCGGGGGTTCAATCCCCTCATCCGGCACCATTCTCTCCGTCGAGCGCCGGTCGGGTCGTGCGGGCGGGGCGTGCGTGTCAATGAGCGATTGAACCCTGCTCCCCCGCAGCTAAGGTGGCATCGCAAGTAGGGGGAATATAATGCCACGAGGACGGAAAGCAGGAACGAAGAAGGGAGGCGCCCAACCGTCCAAGGCAACGAATGGGTTCGAGACCACGCTGTGGGCCACCGCCGATAAGCTGCGAGGCAACATGGATGCCTCGGAATATAAGCATGTCGCGCTCGGCCTCATCTTCCTGAAGTACATTTCTGACCGCTTCGAGGAGCGGCGGGCAGCGGCCCTTGCTGATCCCGAAGAACGAAACATCGTTGACGAACGGGACCTCTATGTTGGCGACAATATCTTTTGGGTGCCCGAAAACGCACGTTGGGAGCATCTGAAGACCAACGCCACCAGCACCGACCCAACGATCGGCGCGCTGATCGACCGCGCCATGCTCGATCTCGAAGCCGAGAACCCGAGCCTCAAGGGTGTCCTGACCAAGAACTACGCCCGCCCCGAGTTGGACCAAACCAAACTCGGTGAGGTCATTAAGCTCTTCTCCGACCTTACCTTCCAAGACGAGCACCACGGGCAGGACATGCTCGGCCGCGTATACGAATATTTCCTCGGCCAATTTGCCATCGCTGAGGGCAAGCGTGGCGGCCAGTTCTATACGGCGGGGAGTGTTGTTCAATTGCTGGTCGAGATGATCCAGCCCTTCAAGGGCCGGGTCTATGACCCCTGTTGCGGTTCAGGTGGCATGTTCGTCCAATCGGAACGGTTCGTCGAGGCACACAACGGCCAGCAGAACAACATCTCGATCTTCGGGCAAGAGTCGAACCCGACGACATGGCGACTCGCAAAAATGAACCTCGCTATTCGAGGCATCGAAGCGAATCTCGGGATGAAGTGGGCGGATACTTTCCACGAGGATCTACACCCTGGCCTCAAAGCCGATTTCGTTCTGGCCAACCCGCCCTTCAATGACAGTGATTGGGGCGGCGAACGGCTGCGCTCCGGTGACCGCTGGCAATATGGCGTTCCTCCGGACGGTAACGCGAACTTTGCCTGGGTCCAGCACTTCATTCATCATCTCGCTCCGCATGGCTACGCCGGTTTCGTGTTGGCAAACGGCTCTCTGTCGAGCCAGCAATCTGGAGAAGGTGAGATCAGGAAAGCGATCATCGATGCCGATTTGGTCGATTGTATCGTGAGCCTGCCGGGGCAACTTTTCTTCACGACGCAGATTCCCGTCTGTTTGTGGTTCCTGACGAGGGACAAATCAAACGGACTTGGTCTGGACAAGAAACTGCGTAATCGGCAGCGTGAAACTCTGTTTATCGATGCCCGCGGCCTCGGTACGATGCACACGCGCACACTCAAGGTACTAACGGATGCGGACATCGCCAACGTGGCGGACACCTATCATGCTTGGCGCGAGATTGGCGGCCGCTATTCGGACGAGCCCGGCTTCGCCAAGTCAGCTACAACGGATGAGATCGTTAATCAGGGTTATGTGCTTACCCCTGGCCGCTATGTTGGCACGGTAGCCGCCGATGAAAAGGACGAGCCCTTCGACGAGCGCATGAAGCGGCTCACCATATTACTGCGCGATCAGATGTCCGAAGGAATGCACATCGACGAACATATCCGTAAAGCACTAGCCGGGGTTGGGCATGGCTGGTGACTTCGGTTACAGAACACTAGGAGACGTTGCAGCTATCCAAACGGGGCCGTTCGGAAGTCAGCTTCACGCTCAGGATTATAAACAAAGCGGTGTCCCCGTCGTAATGCCCACTAACATAGTGGGTAGACGGATTGATTCATCAACGATTGCCAAGGTTTCTCAAGCCGATGCTGATCGTTTGTCGCGTCACAAGTTACAGGTTGGAGATATAGTATTTTCACGTCGTGGTGAAATCGACAAATGCGCCTTGGTTACGAAGGAAAACGAGGGCTGGCTATGCGGCACGGGATGTCTATTGGCGCGCGTAGATGAAGTTCGAAGCATTTCCAAATATATCGCCTTTCACATCAGCAGTCCTGAAACACGCGCATGGCTTAAGGCACACGCTGTCGGGCTCGTGATGCCCAACCTCAATACAGGCATCCTTGAACGCTTACCTCTTCGGCTGCCGCCAATCCACCAGCAGGAGGCTATTGCCGATCTTCTCGGTTTACTCGACGACAAGATCGAACTGCATCGGCGTATGGCCGAGACACTAGAGGCGATGGCACGGGCGCTGTTCAAAAGCTGGTTCGTCGACTTCGATCCGGTCCACGCCAAAACTGAAGGACGCTCGACCGGCCTGCGGGATGACGTCACCGCGTTATTTCCGAACAATTTTGATGCTGAAGGGCTTCCCGGTGGATGGCGCAACGCCAGCCTTCGAGACCTAGCGATTCTAAATCCAGAATCTTGGACCAAGGCCACGATTCTAGAAAAGATCGAATATGTAGACTTGGCCAACACGAAATGGGGTAGGATCGAAGCGGTCCAAACGTTTCCCAACTCAGAGGCTCCGAGCAGAGCTCAGCGCGTACTACGCCCCGGAGACACGATCGTTGGTATCGTTCGCCCAGGCAATGGCTCGTTCGCGCACATCCAAACGGAGGGACTGACGGGAAGTACTGGGTTTGCCGTGCTGCGGCCGATCTCTCCTAACCGATCGTCTCTCGTCTATTTAGCCGCAACGGCACGCGAAAACATCGAATCTCTGGCGTTCCTAGCTGACGGTGCGGCGTACCCCGCCGTCAATCCTACCGACGTAATCGATACGCGCCTGATCCTGCCAGAAGCAGACATAATAGATGCCTTCGACGCGGTCACTACCCCCTTGTTGTTGGCGATCCACGGTCGACTTGAGCAATCACGAACGCTCGCCAACCTTCGAGACACGCTTCTACCTAAGCTCATCTCAGGCGAGTTGCGTATCGCAGACGCTGAAGCCAAAGTATCGGCTGCCTGATGGCTTACCGTCTCCAATCTCTGCACGCCCTGTTGGAGGCCCATCCCGATCGAGCGGAGCCGCTTCGACGGCATGTTGAGGCGCTGGAGTTAAGCATCGAGACTCAACCTGCGTTCTGTCTTCAGAACGTGCGGGCGCTCTTTGAGGCTGCACATGCGACGATCGCACCTCTGCTCGGAGTGAATTTTGCCAAAAGCGACGGCTTTCCCGGACGCATGAAAGGCGTCATCGCCGCGCTCAACTTCTCGGTGGCCAATCATCCTGACGCAGAGAAGATCAACACGCACGTTAGTGAGCTGACGCAGGCGATAGAGGATATGGCCATTGCGCTGGCCAAGTTGAGCAACATCCCGAATCTGCGGCACGGCGGCTCGCTCGATTGGGGAACGTTGGAACGCCAGCACGCCCTGATGCTGGGCGGTCTCTGCGACACCTTAGTCAGCTTCCTGTTCGACGTAGCATGGCGACGGCCAATAGCTCAGGCCGCCACCCCAACTCCTCCGCGATACGAAGACTTCGCCACGTTCAACGCTGATCTCGACGACGATTACGGAGACATCGAAATAGCCGGATCTGTATTTCAGCCGAGTAAGGTTCTCTACCTTCTAGACAACACCCAATACGAGGCAGCAAGGCTTGAATGGGAAGCCGAACAGCCCGCGGTCGATGCGGACCGGGGAGCGGCCGCGTGACCGAAGTCTATCCCACCGCGTCGTCACCAAACCAATCAGGCTTCCGTGAGGAAGCTGTCGAACTCGCCGCGCTCTCCTGGTTCGAGTTGCTCGGTTGGAAGACCGTTCCGGGCGACTACCTTGCCCCGGATGGTCCGATAGGTGCGCGCACCAGCTACAAACAAGCAGTGCTAGAACCCGAACTGCGCAGCGCCCTTGCGACACTGAATCCAGACGCAACCCCAACCATGATCGACGCGGCGGTGCGCACCGTTCTTGCAACGCCCAGCCAAGACGTAATCGAGAACAACCGCGCCTTCCATCCGTTTCTTGCTTCCGGCGTTCCCGTCGAGATCAATCAGGATGGCGAGACGCGGACCGTGGGGCTGCGGCTGCTCGATCGCGCCGATCCCAACGCCAACCGTCTGCTCGTCGCAAACCAGTTTATTGTCCAAGGCGTGGATGAGCGGGACGTAGTTCGCGCCGATGTGGTCGTGTTCGTCAACGGGCTTCCTCTGGCCCTTTTGGAACTGAAAAGCCCTTCGGACGCGCAGGCGACACTGGAGCGAGCGCATACGCAGCTCCGGAACTACCGAACTAAGGTGCCCGAGCTCCTTCGGTTCAATCAGGTGCTCGTCATCAGTGACGGCATCCAAGCGCGTATCGGCTCGCTGACGGCTGGTCTTGATCGGTTCGCCCCTTGGCGCACCATCGACGGCTCCGCGCTCGACGACACCGGCCGGTCGGAACTGGAAGTGCTGATCCGCGGTGTCTTCGCGCCCGAGCGATTTCTCGATCTCGTTGTCGACTATGTCGCCTTCGAGGTGGTCGACGGTGTCGTGAAGTCGAAGAAGCTCGCCGGCTATCACCAGTTCCACGCAGTTCGTAAGGCACTCGCCTCCACGATCGAGGCCGCAGGCGTGGGCGGCCAGCATCGGGGCGGCGTGGTCTGGCACACGCAGGGTTCAGGCAAGTCGCTCACCATGCTGTTCTTCGTGCGCCAGCTCCAGCTCTCCAAGGCGCTCAAGAATCCGACAATCGTTGTCGTCACCGATCGGAACGATCTCGACGATCAGCTCGCCGGCACTTTCAACGCCCACAGCTCTACCCTCCGCACCACGCCCGCCCAAGCCGACAGTGCCGATGAGATGCGCCGTCTGCTCACAGTAGACATCGGCGGCCTCGTATTCACGTCCATCCAGAAGTTTCGAGGCGACGAAGGCGAGCATCCGCTTCTGACGCCCCGCAGCAATGTGGTGGTGATCGCCGACGAGGCGCACCGGACGCAATATGGGTTCAAGAAACGCTTCGTGATCGCAGACGGAGGCGTACGCGAGCAGGTCGGCTTCGCAGAGTATCTGCGACAGGCACTCCCGAACGCGACCTTCGTCGGCTTCACCGGCACGCCAATCGACGACAAAGACCGCTCGACGATTGGCGTCTTCGGCGAGGTGATTGACACTTATGACATGACCCAAGCGGTCGCCGATAAGGCGACCGTGCCGATCCACTACACGGCCCGGCTGGCTAGGCTCCGTCTCAATCTGACGAACGAGGAGCGAGCTGAGCTAGACGCTTTGGCCGAGGAACTGACGGAGGGCGACGAAGCAGCAGTCGAGCGCGGTAAGAGCAATCTCACTCGGTTCGAAGAGGTGGTGGGAGCACCTGACCGGGTAGCCCAGATCGCGGCCGACATCGTTGAGCATTTCGAGCGTCGCCGCGAAGCTATGGCCGGCGGCAAGGGCATGATCGTCACGATCAGCCGGCGCGTGGCTGTCGAGCTATACGATCAGATCGCGAGGCTGCGGCCGGACTGGGTCTCGACCGATCCGCGCGACGACGCTTCCGGCATGTTGAAGGTCGTCATCACCGGCAACGGCAATGCTGATCCAGCGCCGCTGCAACCGCACCTACGGACCAAGAAGCGCCTTGAGACGCTTGCTGAACGGTTCAAGAACCCGACCTCTGGCTTCGATTTGGTCATCGTGCGCGATATGTGGCTGACCGGGTTCGACGCACCGTCCCTACATACGCTCTACATCGACAAGCCGATGCGTGGGCACGGTCTCATGCAGGCGATTGCCCGCGTGAACCGGGTCTGGGGTGATAAGCCCGGCGGCCTGATCGTAGACTATCTCGGCATTGGCGCAGAGTTGCGCGCTGCGCTGGCGCAATATACTGCACGTGATCGTGATCAGGTGCGCCTCGATCCCGACGAGGCTGTCCGGCAGACGCTGATGCGGCTTGAGAGCGCCCAGGCGCTTCTCGATGGCACGCCGTGGCGGGATTTCTTCCCGGCTGGCCCGGCTGGGCGGCTCACCATACTCAAGCAATGCCTTGAACACGTGCTGGCGGCCGGACATCGGGATGACTTTATCGAGGCGGCGACTAAGCTGGAGGTGGCCTACGCTTTGAGC
>JBIQHO010000186.1:0-7095 GCA_044508545.1 Bradyrhizobiaceae bacterium
GCCCACATCGGCATTATCCGGTCCCTGGTCGCGCACGGGATCGAGCCCGACGTCGTGGTCGGCACATCGATCGGCGCCGTGGTCGGAGGCGCTTATGCCGCCGGCCGCCTCGACACGCTGGAGGAATGGGCGCGCAGCCTGCAACCGCGGAATATCTTCAGCTATCTCGATATCCGGCTGAACGGCTCCGGACTGATCGGCGGCGCCAAGCTGACGGCCCGGCTCGAAGCGTCCCTCGGCCAGATCCGGATCGAGGAACTGCCGCTCAAGTTTGCGAGCGTCGCCACTGAAGTCCGCACCGGCCATGAAATCTGGCTGACGCACGGCCGGCTGGTCGATGCGATGCGCGCGTCGTATGCATTGCCCGGAATCTTTGCGCCGATGCTGGTGGGCGATCGATGGCTGGTCGATGGCGCGCTGGTCAACCCGGTGCCCGTCTCCACCGCCCGCGCGCTGGGCGCGGAGATCGTGATCGCGGCCAACCTTTCCAACGACGTTTTCGGTCACAGTATCACGATCTTCTCCCACGGCGCGCAGAGCGAGCCGCGGGAGAGTATCGTCGAAGCTCCGCCACCGAAGCGTGGCTTCGGCAAATTCTTTTCCGCCGAGCGGACGGTCAAGCGAGAACTCTTCAATGCCGCCGGCCGCCCCGGGGTCATCACGGTCATGACCGACGCCTTCAATATCATGCAGGATCGCATTACCCGCGCCCGGCTCGCCGGCGATCCACCGGATCTGCTGATCCAGCCGCGGGTCGGCCAGATCGGCTGGTTCGATTTCCATCGCGCCAATGAACTGATCGCGCACGGCACCCGCGCCGCGGATCGCGCCATCGAGGCCATCGTCGAGGCGATCGAGACTCTCGCTCCGCCGTCTCCGAGTCCCGAGGCGGATGCCGGCGCCGACATCTGAGTGCGCGCGCTCAGGCGGTCTTGATGTAGTCGCGCAGCGCCTCCTGCTCGACCTCGTATTCCTGAACGCGCAGCTTGACGACGTCTCCGATCGACACCAGGCCGACCAGCCTGTCGTCCTCCACCACCGGCAGATGCCGGAATTTTTCCGCCGTCATGACTTCCATGAGGTGAGCGACCGTATCCGACAACCGGCAACTGACGACCTTGCGGGTCATGGCGGCGCTGACCGGCTCGTCGAGCGCACCGGCCCCGCGCGCGTTGAGCGCATGAACCACGTCACGCTCGGACAGGATGCCGTCAACGCGCTCTCCCGTCATGACGAGGACGGAACCGATCTGCTGGTCCGACAGAATCTTCACCGCTGCCGACAGCCTGGCGTCGGGCTTGACGCTCACAACCTGGTGGCCCTTGGCGCTGAGAATGGCACGTACTGTCATTGTCGCCTCCTGCGGAGGAGATCGCGCAGTATCAACGCGCAATCGTCGGTCTCAGGCGACAGTCGAAATATTCGATTTTTCGCGCGCGAAACGGCGAAACGTTTTCTTCACGCGAAACGAATTTCACTTCGCCTGAACAGACAGCGATGATGGATGAAATCGATCGGCGCCGCAAGCACGCTGTTAGTCGCAAGTGCGCGTTACGGGATCCGGTCCGCTCCGCCGGACGGCTCACCCGCTGCATCGCGCGGCGGACGGGGCGCAACAGGATCGAACAGCGAAAACAGCACGAGGCCCGCCAGGAAGCCGCCGATATGAGCCTGCCAGGCAACGGATCCCGGCTCGGCGCCGATTGCGACCGATCCCGTCCCGAAGATGATGTTGACGCCGAACCAGATCGCCAGAAACGCCAGCACGCGCGGATTTTGCAGCGCGCGCACCAGCGACAGCGCCGGCACCTGCGCCGCGGCGTCGGCGTCATCGTTACGGAACGACAGGAAGCTGCCGCGCACGAAGGCAAAGCGGATCGCCGCCGCCATCGCGCCCGACACGGACGCCGACGCGCCGATCATCGGCGCAATGCTGTGCTCATGTGTCACAAGATGCGCGACAGCGCCGGCGACGGCTGTCACCGCCATGAAGAGAAAGAACCGGAAGGCGCCGAAACGGCGCGCTACCGCGCTGCCGAACGGCAACAGCCACAGCACGTTGAAGCCGATGTGGCTGAGATTGGCGTGCAGCAGCGAATAGGTGACGAATGTCCAGATCTTGGCGCCGCTTCCTCCCGGAAACGCGGTCGCCAGCGGGCTGGAATCATATCGCTTGGGGATGAAGCCGAACGCCTCGACGATCCAATATTCCAGTTCGGGCGAAACCGCGGAGGATAAGATATAAACGATCGCAAGCAGGGCGATATAGGCCGTCAATCCCCCGGGCAGTGTCAGGATCGGCTCGTGCCGGGGTTCCTGCGGGAGAGCGGGGGGAAGATCTGGCTGAGAGTCCAAGGGGCGGCGACCTGGCGGCTCAAGCGGGCGATGGGCCGCAATAGGCGGCTCGGGCGCAGCAAGCAAGGGATATAATCGGGCTCACGAAAGATATCGCCGGTCGGTGCTGCACCATCACTCGCTCTGTTGCTTGGGGCCGAAAACGCGTTTGAGCCCTTTGTAGAAGAGCACCAAAACGGTCAGAGCCGCCGCGCCCTTCAGGAACAGGACCAACATCTCCTGCAGACTTCGGGCGCTGTGATCCCGGTCTCTTTCCCTCACCGGAGGGACCTCTTCCTTCTCCGTGGCGGCCTCGCTCGCCTGAACGGCGGGCTGGTCGCCGGACTCGGTGGCCGGCGCGGCGTCGATAATCGGAACAGCCGATCGTTCTGCCTCAGCGGCCGGGTTTGGACTCCCCGAAGCCTCGGAACCGGCCGCAAGACAGGCCGATTGAAGGCCGATCACAAGACCGAGCACGGACACCCAAAAGCGCAAGACTCTCCCCGCCTGTCTCATCCAGCGTTTGCCTCTGTCATCATCGAGTACGGGATAATCGCCGAATTGTGCTCTATCCGTCTCATGCCATTACCATTTCAGCCGGCCGCTTGCGCCGGATCGACGCCAACCAATACCCCAATCCCGGCCCGGCTGTCGATCTTGGCGATGGCGACGATGATGCCTGCGGACAGCCGCGACTTGAGCCGGAAACCATGGGCCGAAAGACATCGACCACTAGACCTGGACCACAAGACATGGACCAAAGAAAAAGGAGGGTCTGAGAAACCCTCCTTTCGTCTCGACCGTCGCAAGCGGATTTCCGCCGGGACGAATTTCGACAAGGCCGGATCCGGAATACCGCGCGCTTAGCGAAGCCCGGAACTGTTCGACACGTCGCCGCCGCAACCTGGAGAAAAACGGCGGGAGAGCCATCGCCGGATCACAGCCGCATCCGTGAGACATTTCCCCGGAAACGGCCTGAAATCGCGCGTCGTGAGACGTGCAAGTTACTGATGTCTTAAAGGACATAGTGAATTTAACGTTAACGCCACAAAGACGCGCGGCGGCGCCGTCGAAGCCCCCCTGCGGCATGGACGCTGCAAGAACCCTCCTGCACAACAGAAACGAAGCAGCGGTGCCCCGAAACCGGACAGATATATCCGCTTCACACCGCGTCAGGACGGTTACATGAAGCATCCATCGAACCGGGCGTTCTACGCCTACTGGGACGAAAAGC
The DNA here is from genome assembly GCA_044508545.1 of Bradyrhizobiaceae bacterium. Taxonomy (GTDB): domain Bacteria; phylum Pseudomonadota; class Alphaproteobacteria; order Rhizobiales; family Xanthobacteraceae; genus Nitrobacter. Next base: position 3,569 of record JBIQHO010000186.1, read on the forward strand.
GCGACGGCGAGCGCGCTCCTGACCGGCGCGAGATCGAGCCGGCCGCGGTCCGCGAGTTGCTCGGGGACATTTTCGTGCTCTCGTGCGAAGCGAAGGGCTATCCGTTCCGCGTCGCTGGAACCCGGCTCTGCGCCCTGCTCGATCGCGACCTCAAGGGGCATGACTTTGCCGCCCTGTTTGGCGCTGCAAGCCGCACCGAGGTGACCGATATGCTCGGCGTCGTATACGAAGAACTTCTCGCCGCCGTCGCCGGCGTGACCGCGACCGCACGGGACGGATCGCTCGCGCACCTCGAACTGCTGCTGCTTCCCTTCAGCAACCGCACCCATGCGCCGATCAGCATGACGGGGCTTCTGGCGCCGGTGCAGCACAACGGGCAGCCGCTCGGCGACTTCACCCTCACCTCGTGGCGCTACATGAACCATCCCCCGCAGCGCTTCGTCCCCCGCGCGCTGAAGAAGCTCGCGATCGCACGCGGCTTCATGGTCTACGAAGGACTGCGCTGACCGTCCCCGGTCCGGCTATGCCCCGCAGGCCGCAGGCGACCTTATACTTGCGTTAGGAATTTTTCGGCTAGAAAAGGGATTATATTACCGCCGCTCGCATAGCGGGGGCGCGGTGTCCACGTCGTCAGAGCCAGAACATCGTCATGCTCGTGAACTTTGTCACTGACGAACCTGGAAAGATACCGGCGGTGCGCGCAATGCTGGAGCCGCAATTCCACGTCATGCCGCAGGTGCTGCAAAGCGACGACGCCCAAACCGGCGCCAGCGGCATGCTGATGGTGGACGCCGACCTGCGCAAGAAGGACTGCGTCGAACGGATCAAACGGGTCCTGCGGATCAAGCGGACGAACCCTGAAAAGATGTTTGTCGTTCCCGGCCATCTTCAGCTCATGATCGCACAAGCCTACGCGCTCGGCGCCACGGCCGTGGTATCCCGCCCGCGCGAAATCGTTACGAAACTGATCCAGTTCGCAAATGACGAGAAAGCGGACCAGAACAATGCCGATCGCGCCTCGCCGGAGACGAGGAACAGCGCGGTGGCCCTGGCGTCGATGTTCTCGACGGCGCGCGAGGGCAATCCGGTCAACCCGGCGGATGCCGAATATGCCACGTCTCAAATCATCACGAATATCGTGCGAACCGGGTTCAACCGATGGCTCGATGAAGTGCGCCGCCACCACGAAGGCACGTTTCAGCATTGTCTGCTGGTGACGGGAATAGCGGTGAGCTTTGCTCTCGACCTCGGCTTTTGCGAAGCGGACGTGAAACGGCTCGGACTTGCGGCAACGCTTCACGATATCGGCAAGGCACGAATTCCGCTCGCCGTTCTCGACAAGCGCGGAGAACTGACGCCGGCCGAGGAAGAGATCATGCGGTGCCACCCCGTGATCGGATACGACCTGCTGAAAGACATACCCAAGATCAGCAGCGAAACGCTCGACGGCGTCAGGCATCACCACGAATATCTCGACGGCTCCGGCTATCCGGACGGGCTTGCGAGGTCCGAGATCAGCGACCTCGTGCGGCTTTTGACGATCTCGGACATTTTCGCGGCCCTGATCGAACTCCGACCCTATCGGCCGGCCATGTCGCGGGTCGATGCCTACAAGATCCTCTGCGACATGGAGGGCAAGCTGGAAGGCGCTCTGGTCAAGGCTTTTCGAGGCGTCGCCCTCAACGGCACGAAACCGTCGGAGTGATATCCGCACCCGCTGCGGTCGCGGCCTGAAAGGACCACCCCAAGACGCCCCGCAATGGACAAATCAACACAATCGGTCAAAACTCCATGGCGCCTCCACCATCCTGAAACTTTCGCGTGGCACATATCCCGACCATTCTCGTCCTGGATTCCGGCCTCGGCGGCCTCACCGTGCTGCGGGAGATCGTCAAGGCCCTGCCCGGCGCGCGCTACGTGTATGTCGCCGACGACGCCTTCTTTCCCTACGGCCATCACAGCGAAGATGAGATCATCGCCCGCGTGGTGCCGCTGGTCGGCGAACTGATCGCCGCCCAGGCCCCCGACATCGCGGTGATCGCCTGCAACACGATGTCGGTCTCGGTGCTGGGACCGTTGCGCGCCGCCTATTCCGTGCCGTTCGTCGGCACGGTTCCGGCGATCAAGCCGGCCTGCGCGGCATCCAAGACCAAGCGCGTTTCGGTGCTCGGCACGCGCGCGACCGTGCAGCGCGAATACACACAGGCGTTGATCCGAAATCACGCCCAGAACTGCACGGTGACGCTGGTCGGCGCGGCGAACCTCGCCGCGCTGGCGGAGGACGCCCTGCGCGGCAAAACCGTCAGCGATGACGATATCCTAAGCGAGATCGCGCCGTGCTTCGTTCCGGCCACTGATGGCGGCGGGCTGCGCACCGACGCCGTCGTGCTCGCCTGCACCCACTATCCGCTGCTGCTCGAGCGCCTGCTCAGGCTCGCGCCATGGCCGGTGGCCTGGATCGACCCCGCGCCCGCGATCGCCCGGCGCGTCGTCGATCTGCTCGGGCAGGCGACCGACGGCGGCACGCAATGTCCGCCGGAAATGTTTTTTACCTCCGGCCGCTCCCGCACGCTGACCGACGCTCTCGCGCCGTTCTTCGGCGGGCGGGTTCCGGCCTGAACCGGGCATGGCCGGCGGTATCTCGCGCAAACAGCAATCGCCGCTGAAAAAAGCCGTGCCCTGGTTTGACAGCGGGACGGTTTATCCCTAAACAACGCCTGCACGCGGGCCGGTTTTCGGCCCGCGTTGCGTTTCGCGACCCGTGGTCCTGTCCATCAAGCTTATGGACCGGGCCTGTCGGCAGCGGGTCTGGCATGATCTTCGAAAAGCGGTCTTCCGATTTTCATCATGCGCAGATCATCTGCACAGGAGGGCGCGTCTCCTCAAACCATAAACTTGACAAGAGGACGCGATGACTAAGCGCAGTGAGGCGAAGTACAAGATCGATCGCCGTATGGGCCAGAACATCTGGGGCCGCCCGAAGAGCCCCGTCAACAAACGCGAATACGGCCCCGGCCAGCATGGCCAGCGCCGCAAGGGCAAGCTCTCCGACTTCGGCACCCAGCTCCGCGCCAAGCAGAAGCTCAAGGGCTACTACGCCAACATTTCCGAACGCCAGTTCTACGCGATTTACGTCGAGGCGACCCGCATGAAGGGCGACTCCGGCGAGAACCTGATCGGCCTGCTCGAGCGCCGCCTCGACACCGTGGTCTATCGCGCGAAATTCGTGCCGACCATGTTCGCCGCGCGCCAGTTCGTCAATCACGGCCACGTCAAGGTCAACGGCCGCCGCGTCAACATCCCGAGCTACAAGCTCAAGGTCGGCGACGTCGTCGAGGTCAAGGACGCGTCGAAGCAGCTCGCGCTGGTGCTGGAAGCCAACCAGCTCGCCGAGCGCGACGTCCCTGACTTCATCGATGCCGACCACAACAAGCAGGTCGCGAAGTTCATCCGCATCCCGCACCTTTCTGACGTGCCGTTCGCGGTGCAGATGGAACCGCATCTGATCGTCGAATTCTATTCGCGCT
>JBIQHO010000187.1:0-7053 GCA_044508545.1 Bradyrhizobiaceae bacterium
GCACCGACGACATCCATATTGGTCCACCGATAGAAGGGGTCGAGATCCGGATCGTCGGGCCTGACGGTCTCGATGTCCCAGAGGGAAAGCCGGGAGAATTGCTGGTCCGGGGCCCCAATGTGATGTTGGGATACTATCGCCAGCCGAAAGCGACCGCCGAAGTTATCGACGAGGATGGCTATCTTCACACAGGCGATATCGTCAGTCGCAACGAACGCGGCGAACTGGTTATTCAAGGCCGATCAAAGGAATTGATCATTCGCTCCGGCTTCAATGTCTATCCTCCGGAAGTCGAAGCCGCCCTGAATGCACATCCCAGCATTCTAAATTCCGCCGTGCTCGGACGTCCTGTTGAGGGAAATGAGGAAATTATTGCCTTCGTTGAAATGTTGCCTGAACGGCAGTGCGAGGTGGATGAGATTAAGTCCTTTCTGAAGAGCCGCCTTGCCCAGTATAAGCTGCCGCAACAGATTATCGTTATGCACGATTTGCCGGTCGCTCCGAATGGAAAGATAAAGAAGAACGACTTGAAGAAATATCTCTAGATAGTTTGAGCTGTCGGTTCGACACTTCCTTCCGAAGCGCTCTGGACCATGAGTCCGACCCATATAGTATCTCCGACAAGGTCCGCAATCCCGCAAAAAACTCGATATGGAGAACCCGCCTCGCCATGACAACCTTGCATGCTAACCTGATCGATGGAGCTTGGGTCGAAGGCGAAGCCGCGCCGAACATTAACCCCTCCAACACCAACGAAGTCGTCGGCACCTATGCGCGTGCTACTCGAGCTGACTCCCAAGCCGCGATCGCCGCCGCTAAACGTACGTTCCCGACATGGTCGCGCACGAGCCCTTTGGAGCGTCACGCGGTGTTGCGCAAGGCGGCAGACGAAATTCTCGCCCGCAAGGACGAACTCGGCCGACTTTTGTCGCGCGAGGAAGGCAAATCGTTGGCCGAAGCAGTCGGCGAAACGATTCGTGCGGCCCAGGTTTTCGATTACTTCGCGGGCGAAACGCTACGGCTGGCCGGCGAAACGTTGCCCTCTGTGCGTCGGGGTGTCGTGGTGGATGTGACGCGTGAGCCGGTCGGCGTGATCGCTATCATCACGCCGTGGAACTTCCCAATCGCCATTCCGGCGTGGAAAATTGCGCCGGCGCTCTGCTACGGCAACACTGTGGTATTCAAGCCGGCTGATCTCACCCCTGGCTGCGCTTGGGAGCTGGTTGACATTCTCCACCGCGCCGGGCTGCCAAAGGGCGTACTCAATCTCGTAATGGGCCGTGGTTCGGTCGTCGGCCAGACCATGCTCGATAGCCCCGACGTAGATGCGATAAGCTTCACAGGCTCAGTGGAGACCGGCCGGCGTGTGGCGGCCTCCTGCGTCGAACACGGCAGGAAGTTCCAACTCGAGATGGGCGGTAAGAATCCGCTGGTCGTGCTCGATGATGCGGACCTCAACGTGGCGGTCGACTGCGCCGTCAACGGTGCATACTTCTTAACTGGCCAGCGCTGCACGGCTTCCTCACGGCTGATCGTCACCGAAGGCATCCACGATCGTTTTGTCTCGGCAGTTACCGAAAAGCTTAGGAGCCTCGTCGTCGACGACGCGCTCAAGCCGGGAACGCAGATCGGTCCGGTGGTGGACGAGAACCAACTCAGTCAGGACGAGAAGTATATCGCCATTGGCCGTGAGGAGGGCGCTAAGCTGGTGTGTGGAGGCGAAAGGCTGAACCGTGAGACGCCCGGCTTCTTCTTGCAGCCTGCCTTGTTCACCGAGGCAACCAATAATATGCGCATCAGCCGCGAAGAGATTTTTGGTCCCGTCGCGGCGGTAATTCGTGTCAAGAATTATGAAGAGGCGCTGGAGACCGCGAACGATACGGCATTCGGCCTGTCCTCGGGGATCTGCACGGCCAGCCTGAAACATGCGACGCACTATAAGCGCAATGCCGACGCCGGCATGATTTTTGTCAATCTGCCCACTGGCGGCGTCGACTTCCATGTGCCGTTCGGCGGCCGCAAGGCATCGAGCTTCGGCCCTCGCGAACAGGGCCGCTACGCCGCCGAGTTCTACACGACCGTCAAAACGGCCTATACGCTGGCCTGACGGGCTAATGCCGGTCCGCTTACCAGCCCCGAGGTGCCCGCGCCGTGACGGCTTCGCCCATGGCGCAGGCCGCTGGAACGATCCCGCCGGGGCGACCTTGCCTCGCTCGGCCGCGCGAGAGTCGAATAACACCTGCCGCGATTGCCAGGCAGGTACTGGCGGCGCCAATTACTCAGGGAAGAAGCAGCTCGTGCAGCCGGAACGCTTCGTGAGGTCGAAGCATGCTCGGGATCTGCCAAATAATGCACTCTGCGATACTACGAGGTCGGCGCCTGAACTAGAGCAAGAGATGTTCCCACGGGCCTCCTAGGAAGCCGTGATAGCGGATCAACCACCAGTTCCTGCTGTTCGATCAGCCGGCGAAAATTCTGCTTGTGGACCAGACGGCCGGCATGCGCCTCCACCGCGCGCTGCTGCAACTGCAGCAGCGTAAACTGCGGCGGCATCAGTTTGAACACGCGTGATCTGGTCGAAAAGCCAGTCGTTCCGGCCGTCTGACTCTAGAGGAATTCGCCCGATGCAAGCCTTCACCTTCAATACGACCCCCTCGATCGTCTTCGAAGCCGGTTCGGCCAAGCGCTTCGGCGCGATCGCAGGCAAACGGCTGGGCCCGACGGTGCTGTTCGTGACCGATCCCGGCCTGCGCAAACTCGGCCTGTGCGACGCAGCCATCGCCTCACTGGAAAGCGTCGGAGCGTCGGTTGCGATTTTCGATTCCGTTGAAGCCGATCCTTCGCTGGCGACCGTGATGAAGGCGGTGGAAAATGGTCGTTCAGCCGGCGCGACCGGCGTCGCAGGCTTCGGCGGCGGCTCGTCGCTCGACGTGGCGAAAGTGGCCGCACTTCTTCTCGGCTCCGGCGAAGACATCGACGGCGCCTGGGGCGTGGCGCAGGCGAAGGGACCGCGCCTGCCTCTGGTGCTGGCGCCCACCACGGCAGGAACAGGCTCGGAAGTCACCCCGGTTTCAATCATTACCGTCGGTGACGAGGAGAAGCGCGGCGTGTCCAGCGCTATCATCCTGCCGGACATTGCGGTGCTCGATCCGGAACTAACGCTGGGCCTGCCGCCGGCAATCACCGCAGCCACCGGCGTCGACGCGATGGTGCACGCAATCGAAGCCTATGCCTCGAAGAACGCCAACAACAATCCGCTGTCGAAGATGCTGGCCAGACAGGCCCTGCAACTCATCGGCGCCAGCATCGAAAAAGCGGTGCTTGACGGTAAGGATGTCGAGGCGAGGGGGGCGATGTTGCTCGGCTCCATGCTCGCCGGTCAAGCCTTCGCCAATTCGCCGGTGGCCGCCGTCCACGCGCTTGCCTATCCGATCGGGGGGACGTTCCATGTCCCGCACGGCCTCTCGAACGCACTTGTCCTGCCGCATGTCCTGTGCTTCAACGCGCCCGACGCCGCCCATCTCTACGCCGAGATCGCCACGGACGCTTTCCCACGTCTCGCACAAGAGGAAGGTGTGCAGGGGCGCTGCGCGGCGTTCATTGAGGAACTGGCCTCGCTATCGAAAAGACTTGGCCTGCAGCCGCGCCTGCGGGATGTCGGCATCGGCGAAGAGCATCTGAAAAAGATGGCGGCGGATGCGATGAAGCAGCAGCGGTTGTTGGTCAACAATCCGCGCAATGTCTCGGAGCCGGATGCGCTCGCCATCTATCGCGCGGCATGGTGAGACGATGAGCGAGCGGTCTTCACCCACGTCGCGCAATGCCTACAACGCGTTTCGCACAATCACCACGGCTGGATGGATAACGACATCTATGGTGACATGAACAAATGCGGTGCATTATTCGCTGTTCGACACTGCGGTGAATGGCTGGCTGATCGGCGAGGGCCTGCTGGACATCCATGGCGGCGACCAGATTGGGCTCGTCGTCGAAACCGGGTGCCGCTATTTTTCTGAACTTGCTTTCCCCGATAAGGTAACGGCCGGTATCCGCGTCGCCAGGCTCGGAACGTCCTCCGTTCGCTATGAGGTTGCCCTGTTTCGGAATGAAGAAGAGATCGCCGCGCTGAAGGCTTCTTCGTCCACGTCTAGCTAGGGAAGGAGGTCGGCAACGCTCCTCACTGTGCGGTCAGAATACCGGCACCAGGGAGACATCTCCAAGACGCCGTCAGCTTGTCAGCAATCAGTCTGCTTGCCGTCCCCGGGCCCAGCAATCGCAGAAGCTACCCCACGCTCCAGTTTACCCGGAATGGCGCTGTTGTAGGGGTCAGAACAAGCACCGCAATCAGATCCACGTTCACTTCGTGGCCCTGGTCCCGTTTTCTGGTTCTCCTCAGTGTTTTTGGAGGGAGTATCTTCCATTGCGTACGGCTTGTGTCCGAAGCCTCCGTCGAGGCTGATTGGTTCAACTTCCGACGAACGTGGACTGCCCCCGACCAGCCGTCAACGTCTCCGGCGACATGAAGTTTTTGTTCTTCGCATCTGCACAAAATTGTGCCAAACGCCCTCAGGCGGTTAACGTAAGGGAAGGAATGCCATGAGCGCGACAGGTGAAGTGAAGGCCCTGACGCCCCCCGATATCGTGTCACACAAGGGTGGGACGCCGCTGGTTTGTCTCACTGCCTACACGACACCGATGGCGAGGCTTGTCGATACCACCTGCGATATCGTGCTTGTCGGTGACAGCGTTGGCATGGTGCTGCACGGCTTGCCGTCCACGCTGGGCGTCACGCTCGACATGATGATCATGCACGCACAAGCGGTGCGCCGTGGCATCGAGCGGGCACTGATGGTTGTGGACATGCCGTTCGGGTCCTATGAGGAAGGGCCCGAACAGGCCTTTCGCAATGCCGCCCGGCTGATGGCCGAGACCGGCTGCGCCGCCGTCAAGCTCGAGGGCGGCGAGAGTATGGCGGAGACGATCCAGTTCCTGGTCGCGCGCGGCATTCCGGTGATGGCGCATGTCGGCCTGACACCACAGGCAGTCAATACTTTTGGCGGCTACAAGGTGCAGGGGCGTGGCAACGATGCGGAACGCATCTTGCGCGATGCCGACGCGGTTTCAAAAGCCGGCGCGTTTGCCGTTGTGCTGGAGAAGGTGCCGGAAGCGCTCGCTCGCAGGATTACCGCCGACATTGCCATCCCCACCATCGGTATCGGCGCCTCGTCAGCCTGTGACGGCCAAATCCTGGTGGTCGACGACATGCTTGGCATGTTCACGGACTTCCGGCCGAAATTCGTCAAGCGCTACGCTGAACTCGGGGAGCGGGCACAAGCCGCGATCGCAGCCTACGCAAACGAAGTGCGCGAGCGGCGCTTTCCAGGTGCAGAGCATGTCTTTCGCGATCAGCCCAAAACGATCAAGGGTGGAGAAGCGGCATGAATGTTCCGATTGTCAGGGCCGTGGCGGATCTTCGCACGATCGTTGCGGGATGGCGTCGCGAAGCAGCCAGCATTGCTGTGGTGCCCACTATGGGTGCCTTGCATGAAGGGCATCTCAGCCTGGTGCGTGCCGCGCTCGAAAAGGCCGACCGGGTGATCGTGACGCTGTTCGTCAATCCAAAGCAGTTCAACAGCGCAGCCGATCTTGCCGCCTATCCGCGTACCGAGGTGGAGGACGCTGCAAAGCTGGCGCCACTGGGTGCGCATCTGCTTTACGCGCCGGACGCTGCTGAAATCTATCCGGAGGGTTTTGCCACCGCGGTTTCGGTCGGCGGCGTCAGCGAGGGCCTGTGCGGCGCGTTTCGGCCGGGTCATTTCGATGGCGTCGCCACCGTCGTCGCCAAACTGTTCCTGCAGACCGGAGCCGATCTCGCGTTTTTCGGCGAGAAGGATTTCCAGCAGCTTCATGTGGTTCGCCGCATGGCGCGGGATCTGGACATTCCGATCACCGTCATCGGCTGTCCGACAGTCCGCGAAGAAGACGGGCTGGCGCTCTCTTCGCGCAACGTCCGGCTCTCACTGGCGGAGCGACTGGCTGCACCGAAGCTCGCGTCGATTCTGCACACAGCAGCCGGACAGATCGCCAACGGAGCGCCGGTCAGCCTGACACTGGCTGAGGCGCGCGCTGCCATCCTTTCGGCAGGCTACCGGGAGGTGGAATATCTGGAATTGCGAGCAGACGCCGATCTTCGGCCTTTGAACGCACTTTACTGTCCCGCGCGTCTGCTGGTGGCCGCCTGGCTCGGCAACACACGACTGATCGACAATGTCGAAGTTGTTCCCCTGCTGTCGCTTAGCAGTTAACCGAAAGAATGCGCCGGTTTGGTTCGGGTTGACCATTTAATCATGAGAATATGGGCTGCGGGATTCTCAAATTAACTGCAATTGCAGGGAAGGCCTCGGCCGGTGGGCTTGAGCAGTTCGCCCTGCGGCTTGGTTAAACGGAGCCAGTCCGCCCAGTTATCTGGCTGGAGCACGACCACCTGACGATCATGGTAGGGCGCGACGTCCGGCCCTGGACTCGTCGTCAGCATCGTGAAGGAGGCTGGGTGATTGCCCTGGGCCTCACGCCATAGCCCGGCGATGGCCATGAAGGGGGCTCCGATCAGGCTGAAGCGATGTTTGGTTTTGGGGTACTTCTTGCCGGTGAATTCGTAGAATCCCGATGCCGGGATCAGGCAGCGCTTGCTGTCGGCGAAGTCTCGCCCTTCCGATCTAAAATTGAAGACCGGCCCACCCCTGGGCCCCGATGGCGGGAAGCTGAAGTTCATCTGGACGAGTTCGATCATGTCGCCGGCCGCACGCATGACCGGTCCCATATCGTTGATCCTGATATCGTCCGCCTGGGGCAGATCGAGTTCTGTCTGTTGCGTTGGTATCTCCAGCTCCAACGCCTGCATCATCTGGCAGTATTCAACCCAGCGAACGTGTTGCTCATAGGCATTGCACATCCGGTAAGGATAGCGTGAACTTCAAAATCTTTCGAGGGGTGGGGCGTCTTCCTCCGGAACCGGACTGTCGGCGAAGCTGAAGCCCCGCGGTGCGGGTCTTC
>JBIQHO010000188.1:0-7008 GCA_044508545.1 Bradyrhizobiaceae bacterium
TCGGTGCCGGAGGAGTCGCTTCCGGTCGACATCATCTCGGCCGATCAGCTCGCGCACGTGACGGCGGGCATAAAAACCGGCAAGAAGGACAACCCGAAGCCGCTGGTCGAGAAGGTCGCCGATCCCACGCCGCCGCCGGAGGATACCGTCGGCAAGATCGACGACAAGAAACCGCCGGTCGTGACCGAAACCGCGCCGCCGCCGGTGCCCAAGCCGGTAGAGAGGCCGGTCGAGAAGAAGCCCGATCCGCCCAAGCCCGTGGTCGAGAACAAGCCGAAGGAAGAGCCGAAGCCGATCGAGAAAAAACCCGATCCGCCGAAAGTCGATCCGATTGCCGAAGCGCTGAAGAAGGAAGAAGCGAAGAAGCCCAAGCCCAAGCCCAAGCCCAAGCAGCAGGCCAAGGCCGCGCCGCCCAAGCCTGAAAAGCAGAAGGCCGAGCGGGTATTCGACCAGTCCAAGATCGCGGCGCTGCTCGACAAGCGAGACCCGACGCGGCATGCGGTCGCCGGCGACACGCTGAATTCGAATGCCGCGCTTGGCCTGGCGCATGGCAAGTCCGCCGATAATTCCGCGACATGGGGCGCGATGTTCAAGTCGCAGGTCGAACGTTGCTGGAAGAAGCCCTATGGCGGGCTCGAAGCGCAGATGACAGAAGCGATATTCAGCATCAAGCTGAAGCGCGACGGCACGCTGGAGACGACCCCGACCGCGATCAGCAGCCCGTCGACGCCGTATTTCCGCGTCTATCAGGAGAGCGCGCTGCGCGCGATCATCGAATGCCAGCCGTACAATCTGCCGGCGCAATTTTTCGACGAGTGGAAATTCTTCGAACCCGTATTCACCGAACGAAGGTCGTAAAGCGCCGCGGCGATGAACTGGCCGAGATGGAAGAAGCCCGCACCAATGACTGAAAGACATGGACCTGGAAGATTTGGAACTAAAAGGTTTGGAACTGAAAGATCTGGATTGCCGAGAATGCTCCTTCGCCTGAACCGCCGACAGATGATCTCCGCCATGGCCTCGGCCGGCGTGTTGCTGGGCGGCCGCCGGGCCTTCGGGCAGGCGCGGGTGCAGATCGATCAGGGCAACGTCGCGCCGCTCCCGATCGCGATTCCGAATTTCGTCGCCGGTTCGCCATCCGATGGCGAGGTCGGCGTCGGCGTCGCCAAGGTCATCACCAATAACCTCAAGCGCAGCGGCTTGTTCGCGCCGATCGACCAGGCCGCCTATATTGAGAAGATCACCAATATCGACGTGCCGCCGCAGTTCGCCAACTGGAAGACCATCAATGCGCAGGCGCTGGTGACCGGGCGCATGACGCGTCAGGGCGACGGGCGGCTCAAGGCCGAGTTTCGCCTGTGGGACGTCGCGACCGGCCAGCAACTCGCCGGCCAGCAATATTTCACGTCGGCTGAATACTGGCGGCGGATCGCGCACATCATCTCGGATCAGATTTACGAGCGCCTGACCGGCGAGAAGGGTTATTTCGACAGCCGGGTGGTGTTCGTCGACGAGAGCGGGCCGTCGCAGCACCGCATCAAGCGTCTGGCCCTGATGGATCAGGACGGCGCCAACGTGCGCTACCTCACGCGCGGCGCCGACCTTGTGATCACGCCGCGCTTCTCGCCGTCGACCCAGGAAATCACCTATATGGAGTTCGGGCAGGGCGATCCGCGGGTTTACCTGTTCAACATCGAAACCGGACAGCGCGAGATTGTCGGCAACTTTCCCGGCATGTCGTTCTCGCCGCGCTTCTCGCCCGACGGTCAGCGCATCATCATGAGCCTGCAGCAGGGCGGCAACTCGAACCTGTTCGTGATGGATTTGCGGTCGAAATCGATGACGCGGCTCACCGACACGCCGGCGATCGACACCTCGCCGTCCTATTCGCCCGACGGCGGGCGCATCAGTTTCGAGTCGGATCGCGGCGGCAAGCCGCAAATCTACATCATGGCGGCGACGGGCGGCGCGGCGCAGCGCATCTCCTTTGGCGAAGGTTCCTATTCGACGCCGGTCTGGTCGCCGCGCGGCGACTACATCGCGTTCACGAAACAGGGCGGCGGCCAGTTCGCCATCGGCATCATCAAGCCGGATGGCTCGGGCGAACGAATCCTGACTTCGGGGTTTCACAACGAGGGACCGACCTTTGCGCCGAACGGCCGGGTGCTGATGTTCTTCCGCGACCCCGGCGGCAACAGCGGCCCGTCGCTTTATACGATCGACGTCTCCGGCCGCAACGAGTTGAAAGTTCCTACGCCCGGTTTCGCCTCCGATCCGGCATGGTCGCCCCTGCTCTCCTAGTCCGGACCGCGGCGGCGGTCGCGCGCCGGTCCACGAGCGGCGGAACGTGCCTGATGACGCAGGTTTGCCTGCCGGATCCTTCGGTAACATTCGGCGCAAGGCTTCGGGACACGGACGATGCGACTGTTAAGCCGGCCTGCCGGGGTCTGGTACAGCTTCGTTGATCAAGACCCTGGCCTTGTCGTTGTGAGTGAGTGCGGCCTTACCCGAAAGCGGTTCCCCACCTTTCGGAACATGCGCTAGCTGCCTGATTCAGGAGGCAAATCGGTTTTTCTGGGATCGGCTCAATGTCTCGCTAACGATGTTCGCTCAGAAAGGCTTCACCAGCATTCGGTAACACTGTGCATCTCGAACAAGGATGCGCGCCCCCGATGCAACTGGCCGATCACCATCGCGATACGGATACGATGTCGCCGGCGATATACGCGGCGCTCGTGGGGTCGCTGTTCCAGAATCCGGCGCCGATGTTCGCCGGCGCGGTTTGTGCGGCGATCGCCGCCACCATGACCGCGCTGAAGACCGGCAATCATCTGTTGTGGCCCTGCGCGGTGTCGCTCGTCCTGGTCGGCGCGCTCCGCAGCTACGACATGTTGAAATACAAGCGCCGCCGTTCGGACCTGACCGTGGCGGAGGCAGCGAGCTGGGAGATACGGTACCAGGTCGGCGCGGTGCTCTACGCAATTGCGCTCGGCGCGTGGTGCGCCATCTCGCTTTTGATGACCGACGATGCGGTCGCGCATATGATCTGTATCGCGGTCACCACGGGATACGTGGCGGCCGGCGCCGGCCGCGCCTACGGGCGTCCCTGGATCTTTCACCTCCAGATTCTGCTGACCTGCGGACCGATGGCCACGGCGATGGCGCTGCGTCTCGACCCCTACTACGTGGGAATGGCGCTTCTCACCGTGCTGTATTTCCTCGGTCTTGAGAGGATCACCACGCGATTGCAGGCGATTTTCGTCCGCGCCCTGATCGCGCGTGAACGCGAAGCCGCGCTCGCCGCCCAGTTCGACACCGCGCTGAACAACATGCCGCATGGCCTGTGCATGTTCGGCGCCAACGGCCGCCTCGGCGTGATGAACTATCGCTTCACTGAAATGATGCATCTCGCCGACGGTTTCGTGCGTCGCAATGTCGGCGCGGCGGACGTCATCGCGGCATGCGTGGCGGCCGGAACGATGTCGTCCGAAAACGGGCGGACGATCATTTCGGAACTGGAGAATTCGCAGGCCGGCGCGATCGTGACCGCAGATGCGGACGCCGACCACGGCCGGGCGCTGTCGTGGACGTTCCAGCCGATGGCTTGCGGAGGAACCGTCGTTCTGGTCGAGGACATCACCGAGCGGCGCAAGGCGGAGGCGCGGATCAGCCATCTCGCCCGCTTCGATTCGCTGACGGAGCTGCCCAACAGGCTCAGCTTCCGTGATGAAATCGAACGTCTGCTGGCATTGCCGGGCGGCGAGTTGCGGCTCTCGGCGCTGCTGTTCATCGATCTCGATCAATTCAAGCAGATCAACGATACGCTTGGCCATCCCTGCGGCGACCGCCTGTTGTGCATCGTCGCCGACCGGCTCCGGGGCATGCTGCGCCCGGAGGATTTCGTCGCGCGATTCGGCGGCGACGAATTCGTCGTGTTCCAGCAGAACATCCAGTCGCCGGAGGAGGCGGCCGCTTTGGCCCGCCGCATCGTCGAACGACTCACCGAGCGATACGAAGTCGATCGCCACCTTGTCGAGATCGGCGCGAGCATCGGCATCGCGCTGACGTCGCCGGGCGCTACCGCCGACAACCTTCTCAAGAACGCCGATATGGCGCTCTACCGGGCCAAGGCGGGTGGCCGCGGAACGTTCTGTTTCTTCCGCAGCGAGATGGCGGAAACCGTCGAAGCGCGCCGTGTCCTCGAACTCGATCTGCGCAAGGCGCTGGCCAACGAAGAGTTCGAACTGTTCTATCAGCCGCTGGTCAATCTGAGGTCGGGACGGATCATGGCTTGCGAGGCGCTGCTGCGCTGGAATCATCCGACGCGCGGAACGGTGTCGCCGATAGACATCATTCCGGTGGCGGAGGAGATGGGCCTCATCATCGATCTCGGCCGCTGGATTTTGCGCAAGGCCTGCATGGAATGCATGACGTGGCCGGAGGCCGTCAGCGTCGCCGTCAATTTCTCGTCGCAGCAGTTCCACCAGCGCGAGATCCTGAGCGAAGTCCGCTATGCGCTGGAGGTCTCAGGTCTTCCGGCGCACCGCCTGGAGATCGAGATCACGGAATCGTCCTTGCTGCGCAATACCCAGTGGACGCTTGATGCGCTGACTCAGTTGCGCTCGGCGGGCGTGAAGATTTCCCTCGACGATTTCGGCACCGGCTATTCGAGCCTCAGCTATCTGCACAACTTCCCGCTTCAGAAGGTCAAGATCGACCGCTCGTTCCTCGAAGGGATCGATACGGACCGCCCGCTGACGCTGTTGCGCGGCGTGGCGCGGCTGAGCGCCGATCTCGGCATGTCCGTCGTCGTCGAAGGCATCGAAACCAACGAGCAGCTCGAACTGATCAGCGCCGACGGCACGGTCACGGAAGCGCAGGGCTATCTGTTCAGCCGGCCGGTGTCCGCGGCCCGCATCCGTCAACTGCTGGATGCCTCCCATGGACGGCGCCAGCGCGGCGACAATGTAAAAATCCTCCCGTCACGATCGATCGCCTGAATTTTTTTCCACGATTCCACCTACCTGGAATTGAAATCTTCTCATTCGATGAGGAGTGCAACCGACGCAATTTAACACTATTGTTATGATACGAGAATACGGATTAACGCTAATGCTTCGTTGTCTTTGCAATGTGTTAGCAAAGCGTTAACCTTCGGTTGTCGGCTGGGATTCAAGGTGGATCGGGGGTGTTCCAATGAGTTCAGCTCAACAGACAATTGCCAAGCCAGCAGGTCGGGGCATCGAGCTTCTCGATCGCATCGACTATCGCCTGATGGACACGCGGGCGGAGAGAGACCTCATCTATCGCCTGCGATATCGTGCCTACCTGAAGGAGGGGGCGATCGAGCCCAATCCCGATCACATAATCACGGATCGTTTCGACGATCTGCCGAACTCCTGGATTTTCGGCGTCTATCTGGATGGCGTGCTCGCCAGTTCCATCCGCCTCAGTATTTCATCGCCGGAATATCCGCTTTGTCCGTCGGTGGAGGTGTTTCAGGATTATCTTCAGCCGGAGGTCGATCAGGGCAAGGTCATGGTTGACCCGACCCGCTTTGTCGCCGATCCCGAAATCGCGGGACGATTTCCGGAATTGCCATACCTCACGCTTCGACTGTGCTTCGTCGCCTGCAGTTTTTTCCAGGCCGATCTTGGTCTGGCCACCGTCCGTGCCGAGCACCGGACGTTCTACACCCGCCTGTTCAATCATCAGCCGCTGAGCCCGCCGCGCCTCTATCCGGGGCTGATCAAGCCGATTTGCCTGATGGCGGTCGATTTTCCGGCCTCGCGCGAAAAGGTCTTCGCCCGCTATCCTTATCTGCGTTCGAGCTATTTCGAACGGCGGATGTTGTTCGAGCGAAGGAGCGGAGCCGCGGCGCCGGTGCTGACCGGTTCTACGCTTCCATTCGCGCGAGTCTCGACCGCCCCGAAGTTTTGACCCGGAACCGGTCGTCTCTCCATCCTGTCAGGCTCGATGGACCATCCTCGATGGGCCGGCCGTTTCGGTTGCGATGCTTGCCTCAAAACACTATCGCTCGAAAACGATATTGAATGTGAATCGTGCTGTGAAAACCGGCGGCCGCTTCACCGTCACGCCACATTTGCAACTCATTAACCATCGCGGCGCTTCTTTCCGCAAAACTTGGCATTTGATGCAGTCGGGCAACGTCTCATCAAGGTTGACGGAACGTTCGCTTAACCATCGCCCTGTAGAGCGGATGACAGTGGAAAAACGTGAGCGTGGAGGCTCCGGAATGTTACATCAGAAGCGAATCCTCCGGGGATTGAAGCTGGCCGTCGTGCTCGCGGCGGCGCTGTCGATGGGGGCCTGCGCCAACAAGAACGGCATGGGCGGCGCGGACGGCGCCATGGCCGGGGCCGCTACGCCGGGCAGTCAGCAGGATTTCGTGGTCAACGTGGGCGACCGCGTCTTCTTCGAAAGCGACCAGACCAACCTGTCGCCGCAGGCGATTACGACGCTGGAAAAGCAGGCGCGCTGGCTGCAGACCTATCCTCGCTATTCCTTCACGATCGAAGGCCATGCCGACGAACGCGGCACCCGCGAGTACAACATCGCGCTCGGCGCACGCCGCGCGCAGACGGTTCGGGCCTTCCTCGCATCGCGCGGAATCGATCCTGGCCGGATGCGAACGATCTCCTACGGCAAGGAGCGACCGGTCGCGGTCTGCAACGACATCTCCTGCTGGTCCCAGAACCGCCGTGCCGTCACGGTGTTGAACGCCAGCTCCTGAAACGTCGCGCATCTCTGTTTCCGACCGGCGTCCCTTCGGGCGCCGGTTTTGTTTTGGAGCGGTGTCCAAGAATTTCGAACTGGCGCGATTTTTTTTAGCGATCGCCGCTGCGACCCGTCTCGACGCCCGGACTGAGTTTGAGCGCTTGGGAGGACGCGCAAACGGTGATGGGCGAAATGCAGGCCGTGGTGGTGGTCGCGCGCATCGTGGTTCGGGCTATGCGAGACGGCGGGTGTCGATCCGGGCAAGACGAT
>JBIQHO010000189.1:0-6972 GCA_044508545.1 Bradyrhizobiaceae bacterium
TGGCGCATCGCGCGCCGCATGATCCGGCGCAGCACATAGCCGCGGCCTTCATTCGAGGGCAGCACGCCGTCGGCGATCAGGAACGAGGATGCGCGCAAGTGATCGGCGATCACGCGCAGCGACGCCTTCATCGGGCCGTTCGGATCGGCGCCGGTCAGCTCGGCCGCGGCGCGGATCAGCGCGACGAACAGGTCGATGTCGTAATTGTCGTGCTTGCCCTGAAGCACGGCGGCGACCCGCTCAAGACCGGCGCCGGTGTCGATCGAGGGCTTCGGCAGATCGAGGCGGCTGCCGTCCGCCAGCTTCTCGTATTGCATGAACACGAGATTCCAGATCTCGACGAAGCGGTCGCCATCTTCGTCCGGCGATCCCGGAGGCCCCCCCGGAATCTTGTCGCCGTGATCGTAGAAGATCTCCGAGCACGGACCGCACGGACCGGTATCGCCCATCTGCCAGAAATTATCCGCGCCACTGATGCGGATGATGCGCGAGTCCGGCAGGCCCGCGATCTTCTTCCAGAGGCCGAACGCCTCGTCGTCGTCGATGTAGACGGTGGCGGTCAGCCTGTCCTTCGGCAGGCCAAACTCCTCGGTCACCAGCTTCCATGCCAGTTCGATGGCCCGATCCTTGAAATAGTCGCCGAACGAGAAGTTGCCGAGCATCTCGAAGAAGGTGTGATGGCGCGCGGTGTAGCCGACATTGTCGAGGTCATTGTGCTTGCCGCCGGCGCGCACGCATTTCTGCGAGGTGGTGGCGCGCCGATAGGGCCGCTTCTCGACCCCGGTGAAGACGTTCTTGAACTGCACCATGCCCGCATTGGTGAACATCAATGTCGGATCGTTGCGCGGAACCAGCGGCGACGAGGGCACGATCTCGTGGCCGTTAGCCGCGAAATAGTTCAGAAAGGCCGACCTGATGTCGTTAACGCCGCTCATTGTGTTCCATCGCGTCAATTACGGGCTCGCGGCCCTGAAACGCGTATTCCGCAAAAGTGGATAGCGGTTTTGCGTCAGAATACGCGCAAGGTGGCAGTGCCATTTTGTCCAGCGACCGCTTTTAGACGGGGGTGACCGGGCTGTCCAGAAAGTGTGCAGGAGGATCAGGGGGTTGGCCGATATTAAATAACATCCGTTGAAAATGCTGCATCTGCGTTGACAGTCTTGTTGAAGGCGTGTTTTCGTCATATCTGTTTAGAAGTCGCGCCGGGAGAGATCGGCCGCTTCCGGGAAAGGAAGCAGGCCGGCGCCGAAGGAGCAACCGCCCCGGAAACTCTCAGGCAAACGGACCGCGCGACTGGTGACATCTGGAAAGAGGCCCTCGACCATATGCGGTCCAGGGTCCGCCGACGGGATAATACTCTCAGGCACAGCGACAGATGGGGTTTTGACGGGTTTTCAGGGAATCGTCCCTTTCAACCGCAAGGACCCCTGATGGCGACGCACGTCTCCGAAGCGCCGACCCTGCAAAGAACCCCCCTGCACGCCCTGCATCTGGCGCGCGGCGGCAAAATGGCGCCGTTCGCGGGCTACGACATGCCGGTGCAATACGCGCCCGGCGTGCTCAAGGAACACCTCCACACCCGCGCCGCCGCCGGCCTGTTCGACGTCTCGCATATGGGCCAGATCGCGCTGCGGCCCAAATCCGGAAAAGTCGAGGATGCCGCGCTCGCGCTGGAACGGCTGGTGCCGCAGGACATCGTAGCGATCGCGCCGGGACGGCAGCGCTACGCGCTGTTCACCAATGCGGCCGGCGGCCTGCTCGACGACCTGATGGTGGCCAATTTCGGCGATCACCTGTTTCTGGTGGTCAATGGCGCCTGCAAGGTCCTCGACGAGGCGCACCTGCGCAAGCATCTCGCTGACACCTGCTCCATCGACGTGCTGGCCGATCGCGCACTTGTCGCGTTGCAGGGCCCCAAAGCCGCATCCGTGCTGGCGAGGGTCTGTCCTGAAGCGCCGGCGATGAAGTTCATGGATGCCGGCCCTCAACAGGTTGACGGCGTCAGTTGCTTCGTCTCGCGTTCCGGCTACACCGGCGAAGACGGCTTCGAAATCTCGATTCCCGCAGCGCGGGCCGAAGCGGTGATGTCCCGGCTGCTCGACGATCCCGATGTGATGCCGATCGGCCTCGGCGCCCGCGACAGCCTTCGGCTCGAGGCTGGCCTCTGCCTTTACGGCCACGACATCGACACCACGACGACGCCGGCCGAAGCCGCGCTGGAATGGTCGGTGCAGAAAAGCCGGCGCAGCGGCGGCGCGCGGGCGGGCGGCTTCCCCGGAGCCGACGTTATCCTCCCTCAATTCGAGCAGGGCGCGGCCCGCCGCCGCGTCGGACTTCTTCCGGAAGGCCGCGCGCCGGTGCGCCAGGGCGCGCCGCTGTTTGCCGATGCGAATTCCACCGATCCGATTGGCGCCGTGACCTCGGGCGGTTTCGCGCCGAGCCTGAACGCGCCGGTCGCAATGGGTTATCTGCCGACCACGCAGGCTGCCGTCGGCGGTCTGGTCTTTGCCGACGTGCGCGGACAGCGGCTGCCGCTGCGGGTGTCCGCGATGCCTTTTGTTCCGCACAATTACAAGCGCTGAGGATTTGTCATGACCGTTTTGTATACTGCCGATCACGAATGGCTCCGCATCGAGGGCGACACCGCGACCATCGGCATCACGGACCATGCGCAGTCGCAGCTCGGCGACGTCGTGTTCGTCGACCTGCCCAAGGTCGGACGCCAGTTGAAGAAGGCCGAAACTGCCGCGGTGGTGGAGTCGGTCAAGGCGGCTTCCGACGTCTACGCGCCGGTTACCGGTGAAGTCCTTGAAGTCAACGACGCGCTCGGCGCGGAACCGGCGCTGATCAATTCCGACGCTGACGGCAAGGCGTGGCTTTTCAAGCTCAGAATCGCCGACAAGAGCGAACTCGGTGGCCTGATGGATGAGGCCGCCTACAAGGCGCATACGGCTTGACCGCTTTCGTCCCCGGCCTTTTGCCGGGCCTGACGCAGGTATTCAATTTTTACATCGAGGAGCATTTCGATGACCGTCCGTGAAGAGCCCGCCACGACCTTCGCGCGCCGCCATATCGGCCCGTCGTCGCGCGACATCGATGCGATGCTGGGAGCCGTCGGAGCAAAGAGCCTCGCGGCGCTGATGGACGAGGTGCTGCCCCCTGCGATCCGGCAGAGCGCGCCGCTCGATCTCGGCGACGGCTTGAACGAAGGCCTGAGCGAAATCGAAGCGCTGGCGCATATGCGGGAGCTTGCCGCGGCAAACCAGGCCTTCACCTCGCTGATCGGGCAAGGCTATTCCGGCACGATCCTGCCGACGGTGATCCAGCGCAACATCCTGGAAAATCCCGCCTGGTACACGGCCTATACGCCCTATCAGCCGGAAATCAGCCAGGGACGGCTGGAAGCGCTGTTCAACTTCCAGACCATGGTCTGCGACCTCACCGGACTCGATGTCGCCAACGCCTCGCTGCTGGATGAAGCAACGGCGGTGGCGGAAGCGATGGCGCTGGCCGAGCGCGCGTCGACGGTGAAAACGAAAGCGTTCTTCGTCGATCACGAGGTGCATCCGCAGACGCTCGCGGTGCTGCGCACCCGCGCGGAACCTCTCGGCTGGACCCTCGTCACCGGCGATCCGCTGCACGATCTCGACAAGGCCGACGTGTTCGGCGCGGTGCTGCAATATCCCGGCACGTCGGGCGCGGTGCGCGACCTGCGCCCGGCGATCGCCGCGATCAAGGCCAAAGGCGGTCTCGCGGTGGTTGCGGCCGACCTGCTGGCGCTGACGCTTCTCGCCTCGCCCGGCGAACTCGGCGCCGACATCGCCGTCGGATCGGCGCAACGCTTCGGCGTGCCGATGGGCTATGGCGGGCCGCACGCGGCCTACATGGCGGTGCGCGACGCGCTGAAGCGGCTGCTGCCCGGCCGCATCGTCGGCCTCTCCGTGGATTCACGCGGAACGCCGGCCTATCGCCTCGCCCTGCAGACCCGCGAGCAGCACATCCGCCGCGAGAAGGCCACCTCCAACATCTGCACCGCGCAGGTGCTGCTGGCGGTGATCTCCTCGGTGTATGCGGTCTATCATGGTCCCGAAGGGCTGGCGCACATCGCGCACACCGTGCATCGGCATACCGCGACGTTGGCGGCCGGCCTGACGCGGCTCGGCTTCGCGCCGCTCAACGGCGCAGCCTTCGATACCCTGACCGTGAGGGCCGACGACCGGCAGGACGAGATCGTCACCCGCGCGCTCAGCCAGGGCATCAACCTGCGGATCAACGCCGACCATACGCTCGGCATCGCGCTTGACGAACTCACCATCCCGGAGATTGTCGAAGCGGTGTGGCGCGCGTTCGGCGGCGCGTTTTCTTATGCCGACGTCGAGCCGCACGCCCCCGACCTGCTGCCTTCCGATCTCAGGCGCAGGACCTCCTATCTAACCCATCCTGTGTTTCACGCCCATCGTTCCGAGACCGCGCTGCTGCGCTACATGCGAAAGCTCGCGGACCGCGACCTTGCGCTCGACCGCGCGATGATCCCGCTCGGCTCCTGCACGATGAAGCTCAACGCCACCACGGAAATGATTCCGCTGACATGGCCGGCATTCGCAAGCCTGCATCCGTTCGCGCCATCCGAGCAGGCGGAGGGTTATCACGCGCTGTTCGAACAATTCGAACAATGGCTGCTCGACATCACCGGCTACGATGCGGTCTCGCTGCAGCCGAATTCCGGCGCCCAGGGCGAATATGCCGGGCTTCTGGCGATCCGCTCTTATCACGCGTCACGCGGCGAGCCGCACCGCACGGTCTGCCTGATCCCCTCCTCCGCGCACGGCACCAATCCGGCCTCCGCCAACATGGCAGGCATGGAGGTCGTGGTGGTGGCGTGCGACAAACGCGGCGACGTCGACGTCGACGATCTCAGGACCAAGGCGGCGCAGCACGCCGACCGACTCGCCGCGATCATGATCACCTATCCCTCGACCCATGGCGTGTTCGAGGAACACATTCGCGAGATCTGCGACATCGTGCACGGCCATGGCGGCCAGGTCTATCTCGACGGCGCCAACCTGAACGCGCAGGTCGGCCTGGCGCGACCCGGCGATTACGGCGCCGACGTCAGCCATCTCAACCTGCACAAGACCTTCTGCATTCCGCACGGCGGCGGCGGACCGGGCATGGGCCCGATCGGCGTAAAGGCGCACCTTGCGCCCTTCCTGCCCGGCCATCCCGCAACCGACGGCGCAACGCCGTCCGCGGCCGGACCGGTTTCGGCCGCGCCGTTCGGCTCGGCATCGATCCTGACCATCTCCTATCTCTACATCCTGATGATGGGGAGCGAAGGCCTGAGGCGCGCCACCGAAGTCGCGATTCTCAACGCCAACTATATTGCGCAACGCCTGGCTCCGCACTTTCCGGTGCTGTACCGCAACGTGAAGGGGCGCGTCGCGCACGAGTGCATCATCGATCCGCGCGCGCTGAAAGCCAAGACCGGCGTCACCGTCGATGACATCGCCAAGCGGCTGATCGACTACGGCTTCCATGCCCCGACCATGAGCTTTCCGGTGCCGGGGACGCTGATGATCGAGCCGACCGAATCGGAGGCAAAGGCGGAACTCGATCGGTTCTGCGATGCCATGATCGCGATCCGGCACGAGATCGCGGAGATCGAGGCTGGACACTGGAGCGTCGAATCCTCACCGCTGCGTTACGCGCCGCATACCGTGCACGACATCGCCGACGATGACTGGTCGCGGCCCTACAGCCGGGCCCAGGGCTGCTTCCCGCCCGGCACCTCGCGCTCGGACAAATACTGGTCGCCAGTCGGACGGGTCGACAATGCCTACGGCGACCGCAACCTGGTCTGCTCCTGTCCATCGCCGGAAGATTACGCCCAGGCCGCAGAGTAACAGGAGTCGCCATCCGGACGGGCTTAGAGCCTTCCCGCTTCTGATGGAATCAGGAGCGGAACTCCATGTTTTTGATTTGAATTGACGCGTTTTCTTCACGCGAACCGGATTCCACTTCACCCGCAAACGCTCTAACCGGTCCAGCTTTCAGCGGCCCGATGACGGGCTCCGGCGCGCGATCCGCAAACCGAGGCGCGCCGGTCGAAGCCGAACCCAATGTGGTTGCTGGTTACGCCGATTGCTGGAATACGCTGCTGTCGCGGACGACGACGGCTCTCGTGTGTACCTTGCCCACAAAATGCTTTCCGATCGATCACGGAGGTGGTGCGTAGCGGCAAAGCCGTCGCGCGCTGAGGATGTCCTCTGAGAATGATAAAAATAAAAACGGACGCTGGGGATGTCGGCAACTCAACATCCACAGCGCCCGTTTGCTTCCGGGAGGCGCGAGACGCTTCCGCAAAGGATTCCCGTCTTTGCGGATCGCACCGTACCCGGGCTGCACGAGCCCGTGTCCCGGAAATAACCTCCGACCGGCCTCAGTCCTCGGCCGGCTCCTCATCGTCATCATCACGTTCGGGGCTGCCGGCCAGAATCTGCTCGGCGATCAGCCCTGAATTCTGCCGGATCGCCATTTCGATCTTGGCGGTGATGTCGGGATTGGCCCGCAAAAACGCCTTCGCGTTCTCGCGTCCCTGCCCCATGCGCTGGCTGTCATGGGAGAACCAGGCGCCGGATTTTTCGACGATGCCGGCCTTGACCCCGAGATCGAGGATTTCTCCCATCTTGGAGACGCCCTCGCCATACATGATGTCGAACTCGACCTGCTTGAAAGGCGGCGCCAGCTTGTTCTTCACCACCTTGACGCGGGTCTGGTTGCCGACGACCTCGTCGCGCTCCTTGATCGCGCCGATGCGGCGGATGTCGAGGCGCACCGAGGCATAGAATTTCAGGGCGTTGCCGCCGGTGGTGGTTTCCGGGGAGCCGTACATCACCCCGATCTTCATGCGGATCTGGTTGATGAAGATCACCATGGTGTTGGACTTGTTGATCGAGGCGGTGAGCTTGCGCA
>JBIQHO010000190.1:0-6956 GCA_044508545.1 Bradyrhizobiaceae bacterium
GCCCATCATCCTCAGCGGAAAATTCTCGCGGATGATCACGGCATAGAGCGGCATCGTGCCGGCGTAAATGAAGCCGACCACCACTGCCACGGCATAGAAGCCGCCGAGCTGGCTGACGAACGCATAGGCGAGCACGCCAAAGGCCTGCGCCAGCAGCCCGATGACAAGAACGCGCTGCGCGCCGAACCGGTCGCCGGCAAGACCGAATCCGATGCGGCCGAACATGCCGGCTATTCCCTCCACGCTATAGATCGACACAGCCGCGATCACAGGGATGCCACAGGTCACGGCATAGCTCACTGTGTGGAAGATCGGGCCGGAATGGGTAGCGCAACAGAAGAAGTTCGCCAGCATCAGGGTGATGAACTGCGGCGAGCGTACCGCCTGCCGCACCGTCATGCCTGCTTGCGGCTCGTCTGCGGTCGTTTCGGCCTGCGCGCCTTCCAGCGCCGGCGGGCGACGAACGAGCAGCGCAGCCGGGATCATCAGCACGGCTGCGATGCCGGCGATGATCAGCATGGCTGTGCGCCAATCATGGACAGTGACCAGCCGGGCCGCGAGCGGCGCCATCGTCATTGGCGCCAAGCCCATGCCGGCGGAGACGAGCGAAACAGCAAGCCCGCGCTGCGTGTCGAACCAACCGGTCACGCAAGCCATCATCGGCGCGAAGACCGCGGCCGTCGATGCGCCGACCAGAACGCCGAACAGGAGTTGGAACTCGACTAGCGATCCTGCCTGGCTCGCAAGCGCCAGACTTGCGGCCAGCACGACCGAACCCGTGAGCACCACTGGACGCGGCCCGAACCTGTCGGAAAGATTGCCCCACGCCATGCTGGCCGCCGCCATCGCAAGGAAGCCGAACGTCATCGCCGTGGAAATGCCGGTGACCGACCATCCCGTGTCCTGTGACATCGGCCGCAGGAAGACTGGCAGCGAGAACATCGCGCCGATCGCGACACAGCCCAACAGACCGCCCGCTGCGACAACCACCCAGCGATAGGAATGGCTCATGGCATTCTCCAGCTTTTCCATGCACCGCATCGTTGTCGCGCGATCTGTCAGTGAATTGCGCGATCAGGCTGGAACGTAGGTGAGTCTGACCGCGTGCTCGCTGATACGATCATGGGCAACAGGGCAGAGCGGCGGCCGGGGACCGGCAAAGAACGGCTTGCCGCAGCCGAGCACGACGGGATGGAGGTACAGCCGATACTCGTCGATAAGATCAAGTTCGGTCAGGCTTCGCGTCAGCTCCGGGCCGCCAACGTCGATCTCGCCACCGAGCTCGGCGGCCTTCAACCCGCGTATCGCTGCCTCCACGTCGTCCCGGACGAGTGTGGCGTTGGGCCACTGATGCCAGCGAGCGGGACACGACCCACTTGCGCTGGGCCCGCCACGCAACGGCGAAGTCGCGTTCCGCGGCGTTCCACTCGTGATGATCCTCATCCCAATAGCGCATGACCTCATAGAGGCCGCGACCGTACACACCGCCCGTCATCCGATCCGCGCTCTGCTTTGTCGGTGATCCGAGAGAAGATGTCCGTTTCGTGCGGGCGCCGGCTCAACCCTGCGCCGGTTTCCAGTCGGCTGAAGGTATGGTGTTGACCATCCACGGGACGCCGAACTTGTCGACGAGCGAGCCGAAGCCGGGCGACCAGAAGGTCTCGGCGAACGGCATGACCGCCTTTCCTCCTTCGGAAAGTTGGTCGAACCAGCGCTGACCCTGGGCCTTATCCTCGGTATGCAGGGTGACGTCGAAGCCGTTCTTGGGCTTGTCGATGTTGCGCGCCCAGGGCGACGTCCATGTCTGCACCCATCAGCGCCTGGTCGCCGACCTCGAGCCAGCAGTGCATCAGCCAGGACTTATACTTCTCGTCAGTGATCGGCATGTCAGGAGGACCGTCGCCATAAGGCATGGCGGCGGTAATCTTTCCGCCCAGGACCTTGGCATAGAACTCAAAGGCCTCGCGGCACTGACCTTGGAAACTCAGGCTGGTCACGATCTTCATGGTCGTTTCCTTGTCCGATTGGGGTTGCGACATCTCAGGCGAGATTGAGTTGCCAGGACACGCCGAAGCGGTCGACGGCCCAGCCGAAGCGCTTGCTGAAGCCGTAGTCGCCCAGCAACATCAGCACCTCGCCGCTATTTGAAGTTCGGCGAACAGCCGCTCCTGCTCCTCGCCCGACTTGCACTCGACGAAGAAAGACCGCGACGGCGTGAAGTCGAAGGCATGCTTGACCGGACTGTCGCCGGTCATCACACTCTGCCCTGCGGCCCGAAAGCGCGCGAGCTTGATGCTGCCCTCTGCGGCCCGAAAGCGCGCGAGCTTGATGCTGCCCTCCGCGCCGCCTCACCCCTCTGCCAGCGCGTGATATCGAGGATCTCGCCGTCCTCGAACAGCGAGACGTAAAGATTCATTGCCGTCTCGGCGTGGCCGCCCTGGAACATCAGGAACGGAAGCATCTTCGACATTGCCCCTTTTTCTTCGTGCGGAACTGCTGAAAAGCGGCTCCGAACCGGATTGACGCCCCAAATCTAAGTTGATATCAACCTATCTCATCCAAGCATGTCAACCCCCAAAATGAAGGCTTCTGGCACCCCGGACTTCGAAACCACCATTCTGGTGCGTGACGCCTGCCTGTGCCTGCATGCGCAGCGAGCCGCGCGTGCGCTCGCGCGCCAGTTCGACGTCGCGCTGAAACCCGCCGGCGTTACCAGCGGGCAATTCTCTCTGCTCATGTCGCTCAACCGGCCGGCGCCGCCGAAGCTCGGCAGCGTGGCGGCGCTGCTGGCGATGGACAGGACAACCTTGACCGCCAACCTGAAGCCGCTCGAGCGTCGTCGCCTCGTGAAGACGACAACCGATCCGACAGATGGTCGCGCCCGATTATTGCGGCTGACGCCCGCCGGGCGCACTGTTCTGGCCAAGGCGGCGCCGATCTGGCGGCATCTCCATGCCGAGATCGAAAGAAAGCTGTCAGATCCGAATCATCTGCGTTCCGATCTGAACCTCATCTCGAAATTTGACATTGAGGGCGGCGTCGCCGGCTAAGCAGGTGCAGCGGGCGCTTTCCAGCGCGTCCGCTGCCAGCACGCCCTTGTCAGGGAATACATAATCTTCGCGCAACTTGACGGCGATGCCGTCGATCACTTTCTTGACCGTTGAACGATCCAAGAGAACGCTTTGCTCCGTCCCAGAAGCTACCTCAGCTTTGGTTGCAGTTGGAACGACTATCAGTGAGGAGGCTGTCGCAAAGCAGGCGGCTAGAAACTGTGATCGATAGTGTGACATCTGTCTTTATAGCCTTTTAGGGGATCACACACCCGACAAAACGATGCGTATCATGTCTAGTGGCTGCGATTCAGCTTAAGGACGCTATCGCAAAAATTTCTCCTCTGGCGGCGACTATGGTGTGACATGCGGCGGCGATCCTTGGCAAGACGCGCACCGAGTTCATGATTGATAGCGCTCGCCGGCAGGCGATCGACGTCCTGCTGGACCAGCGTTTGTTCGTACTCAGTTCCGAGCGCTATGACGCCTTCATGCACGCGCTCGATAATCCGCCGGCACCGGGACCAAGGCTGCGGTCGCTGCTGCGCCGGGTGCCGGCATGGCAGGAATAGACGATACGCCGCACAGTTCTGGATCAAGCCTGTCGGCTCCTATCCCCCTCACCACCGACCATGATGTTTCCGGATTCGATTTGCGGCGAGCCTGCTTTGAACGACTGGCTCCGCCATCGTGCGCCAAAAAATGAAAGCCGGCTCTCTCGTACCTATGTCGTCTGTGATGATGGCAACCGGGTCGTCGCCTATTTCTGCATTTCGGCCGGCGCCGTGGAACGCGCGGCGGCGCCAGGCAAGGTCCGGCGGAATGCACCTGACACGATCCCGGTATCCGTGGTCGGAAGGCTCGCGGTCAGCCGCGATCATGCCGGCAAGGGTCTTGGCGCTGACCTTCTTGCGGATGCGTTGCGCCGGATTGCGGTTGCATCGCAGAGCATCGGGATTGGAGCGGTGCTGGTTCACGCCAAAGACGAGGCAGCGAAGCGGTTTTATCTGCGATGTGCGGAGTTCATCGAGTATCCGGAAGACAGCCGAACCCTATTTCTCCCCATCGAAACGGTCGTTGCGGCTTTTAGTTAAGAGACATTTGAATTGGGCGAAGCAAAACGGAAAAAAGCAAGCACGGAAGCAAGCTGCATGGCCGGAAGGCGCTCGTTTCCGCGGCATGATGGATCTCCATATGTTGGCACCAGTCGCGGCGATTAATGGCGCGCGCATTCGAGAACTGACGGGCGACGAACGAATACCCGCTGATGCGCAAATATCACTTCGGGCATTCCGGGCAGTTGTCGGTGATCGGGCATTTCACGTCGGCTTTTGCCTTGGAAATGGAACTGAATTTAGCGCCATCGGTGTCGCAGTCATCGACCGCCTCGGGATGGAAGCACCAGGCGCTCCGCTTCACGTCGTCCCGGTCGTCCATCAGGACATCGCTTGGGATATTGTGCTGCGACATTTGCGCAGCTTCACCGGACAGGCCCTGCTCTTTGCCTTTCCGGACTCCGATACTTATGACGCCGGTATAGCGGAGACGGCCTATTCACCCGATGTCCGAGTCTTCAGGGAAAGCGGTGAACAACTTGAACGATTGACGGCCGCAAAGCGTCGCCAGATCCGAGAGAAAAAGGCTGCGATGCTGGACCGGCCCCCGCCTCCGCTATTCTATCCGATGCCGGGAGCAGCGCAGGAGGACGCTCCTTGGATTTTCCGGCTCGTCACCCCCGCCGGAAAAACTATTCGGACGGCCGTATGGAACGGGCGCCGCAATTATGCGCACGACTTTCCAGATGACATCGTGCGCTGGGTGGGCGGTGACACGATTGCCATTGTGCAGGTTGACAGCCCTGTCGGAATTAACCGGCGCTCATCGCTTGACCTGACGCATAAACTCTCAAACGACTTCGATGGCGTTATTCACTGGGCGCGCGATACCGAGACGTTTCAATCAACCCTCAAATCCTTCATTCGTCTCGACTTGGAATCTGTCAGCCCGCCGGACCTTCCTGAAAATTGGAAGCCGGATATCACCATTCTAACGGCCAACGGGCGTAGCGACTAAGACAACAGCGCGAACATCGTTCAAAACCGACCGTCCTCTTTCTACGCCATAACATCCTAATCACCGCACGAGCGATAGACAGGCCTTCCAATACCTATCGCCAGCGGACAGGTTCGCATCATGGCTTTGGATTGATGCGAGGCGCAGATGGCTATTCCGAAACAGACGCTGGCCGACGACGTGGATGATCGGCAGATCGCGGCTAGCCAACAGTCGATGCGATTTAGGCCACCTGAATCCCTGTCAAAGAGAGCTATCAGACGGCCAGAGCTTCACCGGATGGTCCCGTTGGCTGATACAACGATTTACGAGATCGAGAAGCGCGGCGAGTTTCCGAAGCGCTTTTTCCTTACGCCGCGCTGCGTCGTATGGGATCTCGCCGAGGTCGAGCAATGGCTTGAGGAGCGACGCCTGGCCTCGGTAGGACGCACGGCCGAGCGGACATGCGGTCCTGACGTGCGGTTGCGCAAGACGCGGCCCGTCAGGGCGAAATCTCGGCGGGCATGAATTGCAGCTCTGGCGGAAACAGCGTCGGGATGCGCTTCTCACCGTGCGCCCAGGCATCGACCATATCCGCCCATTCCTGAAGCATCTGCCGGCGCTGCGGCTCATATTCAGCCTTGTTGTAGACGCCACGCGAGGAGTGGCTGTCTTCGTGCGCCAGGGATTTTTCGATCCAATCGCGATTGAAGCCAAGCTCATTCAAAAGCGTCGAGCCTGTGCGCCGCAGATCGTGGACAGTGAACGGTTCGAGCGGTAATCCCTCTTTCTTGGCGCGTGTGACGACAGCCGTCGTCACACGATTGAAGGTCGCCCGCGACATTGGCGCATCCGCATCGTAGCGCGACGGCAGCAGGTAGCGTGAATTTCCCGCGCAGGTTTTCAGGGCGATCATGATGTCGAGCGATTGCTGAGACAGGTAGACGTTGTGCGCTTTGGATCGCTTCATGCGCTCTTTCGGAATGGTCCAAACAGCGCTCTCGAAATCAACCTCGTCCCACACCGCGTCCGTCAGCTCGCTCTTGCGCACCATCGTTAGCAGGATCAACCGAAGGCCAAGACGGATGGTCGGCAATGTGGGCACATGCTCAAGCTGCTGGAGCATGATCCGGATTTCGGAAGGTGACAGCGCCCGGTCCTTGGGCTGGAACGTCGCGATCGAGGCCGGTCCCACCTCGTCGGCGGGATTGGGCACCTTCTCGCCGTTGAGAATGGCAAAGCCGAAAATCTGCTTGACGATATCGCGAACGTGGACAGCCGTTGCCGGCGCTCCGCGCTCCTTCACCTTTGCGCAGAGTTGGCGCAAATCTTCCGCGGTAATCTCGGTCAGGAGCCGGTTTTTCCAAGCCGGGAGAATATCGCGGTCGAGGATGGATTTGCGCATCGACCGCGTGCTTTCGGCCATGCGGGCCTCTTTGAGCCATACATTGCCGACAGCACCAAAGTTTCGCGTGAGCGCATTCCGGCGCTTCTCCCGCTCAATCGTTCAAAAATCATCTAACCATTTGATTTTATTGTAAAATCTTTCTCCGCGCAGCGCAAAATGCCGACGCTGATACCGTCAAAATCTTACGCTTTTGATTTTGCAGGGATTTTCGGCCGAAAAATTTTTTGCTGGTTCCAGCATCTATCGGCAGCGACCAGTCTGATTTTGTATCCGCTGCGATCCGATGAAGCGCCGATGGCCGTTCAAAAACTACCGTCAGCGATTCCTATCATGCATGGAGAGGAGAAGCTATCGAGCCGGCAACGCGGCGCGGCGAAATCCGCCCCAACAAGCTAGGTCACGAACCCATAAATAGGATTCCGTTTGGACGGGATGCGTGATTCAAT
>JBIQHO010000191.1:0-6894 GCA_044508545.1 Bradyrhizobiaceae bacterium
TGCCGCCCGGCGTGATGAAGATGGTCAAGGTCTTCGTCGCGGTGAAGCGCAAGATTCAGCCGGGCGACAAGATGGCAGGCCGCCACGGCAACAAGGGCGTGGTGTCCAAGATCGTTCCGATCGAGGACATGCCGTTCCTTGAGGACGGTACCCATGCCGACATCGTGCTCAATCCGCTCGGCGTGCCCTCGCGCATGAACGTCGGCCAGATTCTCGAAACGCATCTCGGCTGGGCCTGCGCCGGCCTCGGCAGGCGGATCGGGCAGGCCGTCGATGCCTATCTCGCCAGCGCGAAGCAGGAAACCAAGCCGCTGAAGGAGACGCTCAAGAAGGTCTATGGCGACAACGAGACCATCAAGTCGCTCAACGATCATGAGCTTGTCGAACTTGGCCGCAATCTCAGCCGCGGCGTGCCGATCGCGACGCCGGTGTTCGACGGCGCCAAGGAAACCGACATCGAGCAGATGCTCGAACTGGCGGGCATGGACAAGTCGGGCCAATCCACCGTCTATGACGGGCGGACCGGCGATCCGTTCGATCGCAAGGTGACGGTGGGCTACATCTACATGCTCAAGCTGCATCACCTCGTGGACGACAAGATCCACGCGCGCTCGATCGGGCCTTACTCGCTCGTCACCCAGCAGCCGCTGGGCGGCAAGGCGCAGTTCGGCGGCCAGCGTTTCGGCGAAATGGAGGTGTGGGCGCTGGAGGCTTACGGCGCGGCCTACACGCTTCAGGAAATGCTGACGGTGAAGTCGGACGACGTCGCGGGCCGCACCAAGGTCTACGAGGCGATCGTGCGCGGCGACGACACCTTCGAGGCCGGAATTCCGGAATCGTTCAACGTGCTGGTCAAGGAAATGCGCTCGCTGGGCCTCAATGTCGATCTGCACAATTCCAAGATCGGCGGCGCGACGCCTGCGGAGGCGGCGGAGTAACGCTTGTTTCACCTCTCCCGCTTGCGAGGGAGGTTGCCGGACGAATGTTTGGCGGGTGGGGGCTCTGGCCAATCGGCCCCCTCCCTTAACCCTCCCCCGGCAAGCGGGAGAGGGAACAGGCCCAGGTTTAACCGACCCGCGGAGTTTCGCTCCAACGGTGTCGAGGAGAACACCATGAACCAAGAGATCATGAATCTTTTCAATCCGACGACCCCGGCTCAGGTCTTCGACCAGATCCGGATTTCGATCGCGTCGCCGGAGAAAATTCTGTCGTGGTCCTACGGCGAGATCAAGAAGCCGGAGACCATCAACTACCGCACCTTCAAGCCGGAGCGCGACGGCCTGTTCTGCGCCCGCATCTTCGGGCCGATCAAGGACTACGAGTGCCTGTGCGGCAAGTACAAGCGGATGAAGTACAAGGGCATCATCTGCGAGAAGTGCTCGGTCGAGGTGACACTGTCGCGCGTTCGTCGCGAACGCATGGGCCATATCGAACTCGCGGCGCCGGTCGCGCACATCTGGTTCCTGAAGTCGCTGCCCTCGCGCATCGGCCTTCTGCTCGACATGACGCTGAAGGACCTCGAGCGGATCCTCTATTTCGAATACTACGTCGTTCTCGAGCCGGGCCTCACCGCGCTCAAGGACCGGCAGTTGCTGTCGGAAGAGGAATACCTCCGCGCGCAGGACGAGTACGGCCAGGACAGCTTCACCGCCATGATCGGCGCCGAAGCGATCCGCGAACTGCTGAAGGGGCTTGAGCTCGAAAAGCTGGAAACGGAACTGCGCGCCGAGATGCAGGCAACAGAGTCCGATATCCGCCACAAGAAGCTCGCCAAGCGTCTGAAGATCGTCGAGGCTTTCCGCTTCTCCGGCAACAAGCCGGAGTGGATGATCCTCACCGTGGTGCCGGTGATCCCGCCGGACCTGCGTCCGCTGGTGCCGCTCGACGGCGGCCGCTTCGCCACCTCCGACCTCAACGACCTGTATCGCCGCGTCATCAACCGCAACAACCGCCTGAAGCGGCTGATGGAGCTGCGCGCGCCCGACATCATCATCCGCAACGAGAAGCGCATGTTGCAGGAAGCAGTTGATGCGCTGTTCGACAACGGCCGCCGCGGTCGCGTCATCACCGGCGCCAACAAGCGGCCGCTGAAGTCGCTTGCCGACATGCTGAAGGGTAAGCAGGGGCGCTTCCGCCAGAACCTGCTCGGCAAGCGCGTCGATTATTCCGGCCGCTCCGTCATCGTGGTCGGTCCGGAACTGAAGCTGCATCAGTGCGGCCTGCCCAAGAAGATGGCGCTGGAGCTGTTCAAGCCGTTCATCTATTCGCGGCTCGACGCCAAGGGCCTGTCCACCACGGTGAAGCAGGCGAAGAAGCTGGTCGAGAAGGAGCGTCCCGAGGTCTGGGACATTCTCGACGAGGTCATCCGCGAGCATCCGGTGCTCTTGAACCGCGCGCCGACCTTGCATCGTCTCGGCATCCAGGCGTTCGAGCCGGTGCTGATCGAGGGCAAGGCGATCCAGCTTCATCCGCTGGTCTGCGCCGCCTTCAACGCCGACTTCGACGGCGACCAGATGGCCGTGCACGTTCCGCTGTCGCTCGAGGCGCAGCTGGAGGCGCGCGTGCTGATGATGTCGACCAACAACATCCTGCATCCGGCGAACGGCCAGCCGATCATCGTGCCCAGCCAGGACATCGTGCTCGGTCTCTATTATCTGTCGATCATGCGGGAGGGTCTGCCCGGTGAGGACAAGGTGTTCGGCGACATGGCCGAGCTGGAGCACGCGCTGTACTCCAAGGTCATCCACCTGCACACCAGGATCAAGTATCGCTGGGACGTGATCGGCGGGGACGGCGAGCCCGTCAAACGCCTGATCGAAACCACCGCCGGCCGCGTCATGCTCGGTCAGGTGCTGCCGAAGTCGCCGAAGATTTCGTTCGACATCATCAACAAGCTGATGACGAAGCGGGAAATCTCCGGCGTGATCGATCAGGTCTATCGCCACTGCGGTCAGAAGGAGACCGTGATCTTCTGCGACCGGATCATGGCGCTCGGCTTCTACAACGCGTTCAAGGCCGGCATCTCGTTCGGCAAGGACGACATGGTCGTTCCGCACGGGAAGTGGAAGATCGTCGACACCACGCGCACGCTGGCGAAGGACTTCGAGCAGCAGTACAACGACGGCCTGATCACCCATGGCGAGAAGTACAACAAGGTGGTCGACGCCTGGTCGAAGGCGACGGAAGAAATCGCCAAGGAGATGATGAAGGAGATCTCGTCGGTCAAGAAAAGCTCCAAGGGCGTCGAGGCGCAGATCAACTCGATCTACATGATGGCGCATTCCGGCGCGCGCGGTTCGCCGGCCCAGATGCGCCAGCTCGCCGGCATGCGCGGCCTGATGGCCAAGCCCTCGGGCGAGATCATCGAGACGCCGATCATCTCCAACTTCAAGGAAGGGTTGTCGGTTCTGGAATACTTCAACTCGACCCACGGCGCTCGCAAGGGCCTCGCGGATACCGCGTTGAAGACCGCGAACTCCGGCTACCTGACCCGCCGTCTGGTCGACGTCGCGCAGGACTGCATCATCACGCAGGACGACTGCGGCACCAAGCTCGGCATCAAGATGCGCGCCATCGTCGATGCCGGAACGGTCGTGGCGTCGCTGGGATCGCGCATTCTGGGTCGTACGGCATGCGAGGACATCCGCGATTCCGCGACCAACCAGGTGCTGGTCAAGCGCAACACGTTGATGGAAGAAAGCCATGTCGACCAGATCTCAAAGGCCGGCATTCAGGAGGTCAAGATCCGCTCGGCGCTGACCTGCGAACTCGTCAACGGCATCTGCGGCAAGTGCTACGGCCGCGATCTGGCCCGTGGCACGCCGGTCAATCACGGCGAGGCGGTCGGCGTCATCGCTGCGCAGTCGATCGGCGAGCCCGGCACGCAGCTCACGATGCGCACGTTCCACATCGGCGGCGCGGCGCAAATCAACGAGCAGTCCGTGATCGAGTCGAACTTCGACGGCAAGATCACGATCAGGAACAGGGCGATCGCGAGAAACGGCGAGGGTCACCTGGTCGCGATGGTGCGCAACATGGTCGTCGCGGTGGTTGATGCGGACGGCAGCGAGCGCGCGACGCACCGCATCCAGTACGGCGCGCGCATGCATGTCGACGAGGGCGATCAGGTCAAGCGCGGCCAGCGGATCGCCGAGTGGGACCCGTACACCCGCCCGGTTCTGACCGAGGTGGAGGGCACCATCGGATTCGAGGACCTGATCGAAGGCCAGTCGATCTCCGAAACCCTCGACGAATCCACCGGCATCGCCAAGCGCATCGTCATCGATTGGCGCGGCACGCGCGGCGGGGCCGATCTGCGCCCGGCCATCGTCATCAAGGGCAAGGACGGCAAGGTGCTGAAGCTCGCGCGTGGCGGCGACGCCCGCTACATGCTGTCGGTCGACGCCATCCTGTCGGTCGACGTCGGCGCCAAGGTGAAGCCGGGCGACATACTTGCGCGTATCTCGACCGAGAGCGCCAAGACCCGCGATATCACCGGCGGTCTGCCGCGGGTGGCCGAACTGTTCGAGGCACGCAGGCCGAAGGACGCGGCGATCATCGCGGAAATCGCCGGCACCATCCGCTTCGGCCGCGACTACAAGAACAAGCGCCGCATCTCGATCGAGCCGGTCGACAAGGAGGAGGAGACCCGCGAGTACCTCATTCCGAAGGGCAAGCACATCCATCTGCAGGATGGCGACATCGTCGAGAAGGGCGACTTCATCGTCGAAGGCAATCCGGCGCCGCACGACATCCTGGCGATCAAGGGCATCGAGGAACTCGCCGCCTATCTGGTCAACGAAATCCAGGAGGTCTACCGGTTGCAGGGCGTGCTCATCAACGACAAGCACATCGAGGTGATCGTCCGTCAGATGCTGCAGAAGGTCGAGATCACCGATCAGGGCGAGACCGACATGATCTCGGGCGAGCAGATCGACAAGATCGAATTCGACCGGCTCAACGCCAAGGCCAAGGAAGAAGGCAAGAAGGTCGCGACGGGAACGCCGGTCCTGCTCGGCATCACCAAGGCGAGCCTGCAGACCCGTTCGTTCTTCTCGGCCGCCTCGTTCCAGGAGACCACGCGCGTGCTCACCGAGGCCGCTGTCAACGGCAAGGTGGACCCGCTCGAAGGCCTCAAGGAAAACGTTATCGTCGGCCGGCTGATCCCGGCAGGCACCGGTGCCTCGATGGCCAAGATTCGCGAAGTCGCGGTCAAGCGCGACAAGCTGATTCTCGACGAACGCGAAAAGCAGGCCGCGATTGTGCCGTCCGCGCCCGAGGCCGAACCGTTGGCGCTTCCGCCGGCGGAGTAGGAAATCTGTTCGTGCGTGAAAAAAGGCCGGTGCAAACCGGCCTTTTTTTTGCGTTGTTCGATGTCCGGCGGGCTTTTTTCGACAACAGCCGATTTGTTCATCTTCCCTTCATGTAGAAAGGGCTTTTCCTAAAGCTGGCCGCTAGACTCAAAATCGAACGTGGCGGCTGAAAAATGAGGAATGGAGGAAATTTCCTCCATCGACTGAGCTTCGCTGGGGTCTGGCGCGCCAGATTTGGCAAAAGCCGGGTCGGGATTGCGAAAAGCGGTCAGGCGCGGATGTCGAAAGAAAATTATGCTTGATCTGGCAATTGTTGGTGGTGGCCCGGGCGGGCTGATGAGTGCGTGGCACCTTAGGAAAAAACTCGGAGAACTGTGTCGCGTCACCATCTTCGAGGCTTCCGACCGCCTCGGCGGCAAGGTGCTGACCCGCAAGTTCGAGACCGCGCCGGCGATGTACGAGGCAGGCGTCGCGGAAATCTACGACTACTCGATGACGGGCCCCGATCCGCTTCGTGAACTGATCCAGCATTTCGGATTGCAGACGATTCCGATAGATTCCGCGCAAGTCCAGTTCGGCGGCGAACTGCTCGACGGCGTCACCGGCATGCGCCGCAAATATGGCGCCAGGACCGCCGATGCCATCACGGCCTTCCGCAAGCGCTGCACCGAAATGATGTCGCCGATCGAGTACTACGAGGGCGCGCGCGACAACGATCACCCTTGGGCGTTCATGACGGCGGAAGAACTGCTCGACAAGGAGGTCGCCGACCCCATCGCCAGGCGCTTCTTCAAGGTGATGGCGCGCTCCGACATCGCCACCGAGAGCCACAACACCAACGGGCTGAACGCGCTCAAGAACTTCGTGATGGATGTGGATGGCTACATCGGCCTCTATTCGATCCAGAACGGCAACGAGCAGTTGATCGACTGCCTGAAGTCGGAGGTCGATGCCGACATCCAGCTCAATCACCGCGTCCTCAAGGTCGGCAAGACGCCGGGAGGCCGTTATCAGCTCAACATGATGAACGGCAAGGGACCGGAGACCCGCGACTTCGATCTCGTCATCATGTGCCTGCCCCATAGCTGGCTCGCGACGGTCGGATGGGATGGCGAGCAGTTGCGCAAGTCGATGGTTCGGCACGTCGCTTACTTCGACCGACCGGCGCACTATTTGCGCGTTTCTTTGCTGTTCGACGAGCCGTTCTGGGATGAGAGGATTTCCGGCGCGTGGTTCATGTCCGAAGCCTTCGGCGGCTGCTGCGTTTATAACGAAGGCGCGCGGCACAATGTCGGCCGTCACGGCGTGCTGAACTGGCTGATCGCCGGTTCTGATGCGCTGGCGTTCGCGAACCTCAGCGACAGGGAGTTGATCGATGCGGCACTGAAGTCGCTGCCGGCGTCGCTCGGCAACGCGCGCGCGCATTTCCTTGAAGGCAGGATTCATCGCTGGATGTCTTCGGTCAATGCGATTCCCGGCGGCCTTCCGGCGCGCGACGTCATGACCAACCATCGACCGGAGCCGAAGGAGCATCCCGGCCTGGTCGTGGTCGGCGATTATCTGTTCGACTCCACTCTCAATG
>JBIQHO010000192.1:0-6877 GCA_044508545.1 Bradyrhizobiaceae bacterium
AGGAGCGTCTGGCCAAGCTCGCCGGCGGCGTCGCGGTGATCCGCGTCGGCGGCGCCACCGAGGTCGAGGTCAAGGAAAAGAAGGATCGCGTCGAGGATGCGCTCAACGCCACCCGCGCAGCCGTGCAGGAAGGCATCGTCCCGGGCGGCGGCACCGCCCTGCTGCGCGCCAGGAAGGCAGTCGGACGCATCAGTAACGACAACCCGGACGTGCAGGCCGGCATCAACATCGTGCTGAAGGCGCTGGAAGCCCCGATCCGCCAGATCGCGGAAAACGCCGGCATGGAGCCATCCATCGTTGTCGGCAAGGTTCTCGAAAACAAGGCCGAGACCTTCGGCTTCGACGCTCAGAAGGAAGAGTATGTCGACATGGTCGCCAAGGGCATCATCGATCCGGCCAAGGTTGTGCGCACCGCGTTGCAGGATGCCTCCTCGGTCGCGGGCCTGCTCGTGACCACCGAAGCCATGGTGGCCGAACTGCCGAAGGAAGAGCCCGCGCCAGCCATGCCGGGCGGCGGAATGGGCGGCATGGGCTACTGAGCCCTTTCAACTGCACGACTTCGCCAGAAGGCCGCCTCCGGGCGGCCTTCTTTTTTGGCGAAGCGGGTTCTAGGGTTGTCAGTCGATTCGACAAACGGGGATTCCTTATGCGCACGCTGCTGTGGGGCCTGAGCGGCCTGGTGGTGGTTGCACCGAGCCTGCTGTCCGCGCAGGACAGGCCGCTTCCCAAACCGCCCGGCGGCGCCGAGGTGCGATACTTCACCTCCATCGACGGGCTGATGGAAGGCAACGCCGACGTCATCCTCAAGGAAACCCGTCAGGGCAAGACCGTCACGGGCGCCGTTCTCGATGTGTGTTACCCCGCAGAGAAAGGCTCCGATCGCAAGGACCGTTTCGTCGTCAACCTTGCGGTAAACGGCTCGACCCTGACCGGCACGACCCAAAGCATCAAGGACAAGCTGCCGGTCACGGTGACGCTCACCCGCAAGCCCACCGGCGATACGTTCGAGTTCGACGGCCGGGTCAGCGTCGGGCAGACCGTCACCAAGGTGACGTCGACCGACAATTCCGATCTCAGCGAGGCCGAATTCAACGAGAGCCGGACAACTGACGACGGCATCACCGCGACGCCGAAGGATTTCACCGAAGTGTCTCCCGAGGCGATCGCCGTGAAGGTCAGGTTCGACGCGATTGCCGATCTGCTCAAGGGGCTGAGAGGACAAAACGTCGAGGTGGCGCTGGGCAGCCTGGAGGTGACCTGCGAGGCGCTGCGGGCCGGCGCGCAGGTCATCGACATCAACGTCGATCCGGAACGCGCGCCCTCCCTCATCGCCCGGTTGAAGGCAGTGCCGGGCGTGATCGCCGCCGGCTGGAGCGCCGGCCTGTTCGACATGGACCGCACCATCCGCTTCCCGGCCGCGGAATGGCGCGACGACGGCAAGCTCAATCGGGACAAGCTCGCGACCGCCATCTCCGGCGTCCTGGAAAAGGCCCTGGACGCAAAGCCGGCGTCGGCAAGATGGAGTGACGACACCGGCAAGCTCACCCTGACCTTCAAGCGCCCGAGCGAGTTGGTTCCTGCGCTTGGACTGACCGATACCATCGAGGTGGCCGCATTGCCCGCTCCCGGCCGGCCCGGCGGCTCCGATCACATCATGCTCTGGATCGGCGCCCCCTCGACGACCACCGCGGACGAAAGCGAGGGGCCGAAGCTCAGCCTGGCCGACGACCAGTCCGCCGGCGAGGACGAGGACGTCGAAACAGACGACAGCGGTGTTGTGGAGGCGCTGGCGAAACAGTTCAAGGCGCAGCGTTGGGACGCCGACAAATCGGCCTGGAAGTAACGGCGCGGCGGCCGCCCGCTTTTGTTGCGGGCAACAAAAAGGATCGCCGCCGGCACCTGTGAGTCCCGCGCGGTGCTCCCGGACGTCCAGCCTAGGACGGATTGGGATGCAGGGTGGTCTGTCCTGACGGGCAATCCGGCGCGATCGACGGTGCGGATTCGCAGGCCGCATACTGGTTTTTGCCCTGGTTCTTGGCGGCATAAAGGGCTTGGTCCGCGACGGCCAGCAGACGCTCCGAACAGACTCCGATCTCCCGCGTCCATTGGGCAAGCCCGATCGATGCCGCGATCGGGACATCGGCGCCGGCGCATCCCGCGGCGTCTTCACGACATGCATCCAGGACGCGTTGGGCAATGACTGCCGCCTCGCGCAGCGCTGTCGCCGGCAGGAGGACGCAAAACTCGTCGCCACCGGTCCGTGCAAGCAGGTCGCCCGGCCGCAACTGCATCTGCGTCATCAGCGCGAAATGCCGCAGGCAGGCGTCGCCGGCGGCGTGACCGTGAGTGTCATTGATCTGCTTGAAGCCATCAAGATCGATCACGAGGAGCGCGAAAGGCTCGCCGCCCCGCTGCGACATTGCGCATGCGTCCTCCAGCCGTCCCAGCAACTGCCGCCGGTTGGCGACGCCGGTGAGGTCGTCCACCAGCGCGAGGTCGACAACCTCGTTGCGCAGCCGGTCGATCGCCATCAGCAGAAACCCGAAATTCCAGGTCATCGACAGGAAGACGAGAGCAACCAGCAATGTTGCGTGAAGGCTGTTGAAGTGGACGTAGGACACCCCGCCGTCAAACCCCGAAAATGTGCAGATCGACCTGACCGCGCTGACGCAAATGATCAGCACGCCAACGACTCCCGCGAGCTGGGCGCCCGAATTGACACGACCGTCCTTGCGCGACAGCACCAAATTCAGCGTCATGGCGATCGGCACAGCCTGAGCCATCGAATAGACGAAGATGCGCATCGGCCTGTCGTCGCGCACATACAGAAAAAAGGCGAGCCCCGCGACGCCCAACCCGACCGTGGTGAACGTGGTTTGCCAGGACACCGGCCGCTCATAGAAGCGTCGGATTCCCATCGTGCAAAGGCAGACTGCGAAGATCAACCCGCCGCCTGCGAACAGCATAGGCAGCATCGAATCGACGTGACTGCGCAGAACGGATACCGCGGCGAAAAACGCGGCGGTGAAAGCAGCCGCGGCCCAATATCGCGCTGCCACGAGCGTCGGATAGCTCCGCATGACGTAGGTCCAGACCAGACCCAGCGCCAGGAAGTTGACGGCAAACACAACCCACAGCGTCACTACGCTCAGCATCGCGAATTCAGAGCGTCTCCGCCCGGTCCCCTTCGTGTTGTCTCCAACGGCTTTTCCCGTCGTCCGGTCAGCGTGCAGCCGCAGCGCTTAACGGAACCTCACTGCGGCGAAACACCCTCCCGTCGTGGTTTTGAAACAATGAATGCCGCGCGTCTCATCACGCCTGCTCTGGCGGCCCGGTGTGGGTCGACGCCGGAACATGCGGCGGCTGCACGCAACACCTGTGGATAAGGGGATGGAGGCGGCGTGACAACGCGAGGACAGGTTGACCCGAATCTGTTCGGATCACCGTCCGAGGCTGTTGCGAGGATCATCCTTCACCGAGCACGCCTCGAAGTCGCGCTTCAACCATTTAACCTCAAGAGGATATTATGGCTAAGAAAGCGAAAAAGAAGACAGCAAAGAAAGCCAAAAAGGCCGCGAAGAAAAAGAAGTAGTCGTTTTTTTAGCTCGGGCGGATTTGCTCCGCCCGGGCTTTTCGATGACGGCGCCGCCCCAAACGCTGACGGAATCGACGACAGCAGGCATGCAGTACCCGCCGCCGGGTTTCAGCTATTGCCCGGCCAGCTTGTCGGCGAAATAGCCGATGGTCCTGCGATAGACCTCGGAGCGATTCCATTCCCGCATCGCCTCGAAATTGGCCGATCCCTGGTGGTAGTCGCCGCCAGCCTTCCAGCCGTTGGTTTTGAGAAGGTTCGCGGTCGAAGCCAGCACGTCCGGCACCGAATGTCGCAGATCGACATGACCGTTGCCGTCGAAATCGACGCCGTACTTGATATAGGACGAGGGCAGGAACTGGGTCTGCCCGATCTCGCCGGCATACGCGCCGATCATGTCGCTGAGCCGCAGATCGCCGCGCTGCACGATCTTGAGCGCGGCCAGCAATTCGCGCTGGAACAGCTCGCTGCGCCGACAATCATGCGCCATCGTCGCGAGCACGCGGAACACCGGCAGCCTGCCCATGTCGCCGCGACCGAAATCGGTTTCCAGTCCCCAGATCGCGACGATGATCTCCGGCGGTACGCCGAACTGCTTTTCGATCCGCGACAACAG
Organism: Bradyrhizobiaceae bacterium; assembly: GCA_044508545.1. Taxonomy (GTDB): domain Bacteria; phylum Pseudomonadota; class Alphaproteobacteria; order Rhizobiales; family Xanthobacteraceae; genus Nitrobacter. Next base: position 4,209 of record JBIQHO010000192.1, read on the forward strand.
CGAGGCGTGACGCATCAGCATCGCCTTGCCGCCCTTGATGCGGCCGGGGGTAACGCGGGTCGCGGCATATTGCTCGAAGCTCTTGCGGAAGGTGCCGCGCTGGCGGCGGTCGAAATTCAGCACCGCCTGGTCCTGCTGGACGCCGCCGAGCGCCTGAGAAATCACGCTTTGCGAGATGCCGTCGGCCGCGGCCTCCCGCGACATCGCGGCCACGAAGGTGTTGAAGTCGCCACCGCATTGCGCGGCGGAGGCGGCAGTCGATGCGAGGGGAGCGGCGAGAACGGCGGAGGCGAAAGCGACGGCAAAACGGAGTTTCATTGCAATCCCTTTTTTCTGAATCGATGCGCGTTATAGCACGACTGTGGCGACGTGGCGGCGCGCAGCTACGCCCGGAGGCAGCCGGCCCGTGGAGGCCCACATCCCGGATGCGGCGGAGCGTCTCGGCAATGCGGCGCTGGTCCGGGATCATCCCGCAATGGTCCCGGCTCTGCAACGCGCCACGACGCTGACGCTCGCGCCGCATTGCGTCCGGCACATCGCACTTACATCAGTTCGGTCGAGCGACCCGAACACAACATTTCGATTGATAATATTGATCGCGTCGCCAAAGGCGTGCTCGGCGTCAAAGATGCTGCAGGATTAGACCAGTCTCATTTAATGGAAGCGCTTCATCCGGAGCAGAACGTGCTCTTTTCCAGTTCGCAGATCGAGACGGGCAAAGCTCGCTCTCAGAGGGTTGGGGGCGGCAATGTCGTGGGGCATGGCAATGAAACGCCGCTACCCGACCGGCTTTGTCGTTACCCCCCAAGCGGGAGGCGAAGCGCCGCTCGTCACATGAAGCGATCAATCCCGGGATCAAGCCTGAGGACCTACTCGGCTGGAAAACGCAATCAGCAGCGGAGGTTTCGCTTCGGGAACCCGGCTTTCGCGCCTTATCCCGCTGCGATGCAACGTGAAAACCCGCTTCGAGGGTGCACAAAAATGCGCTATGCTCGGTGCATGATCGAGCCAGCATCCGTCATGGCCTCGACGGCCTATGACCTGTATTACTTGGTGAACGGCGAGCGCTACTTCCGGCGCAGCGCGAGCCACGGCGTGGCGCTGATCGACGCCGGGCGCGACTCGGCCATCGCCTGGCGCAACCAGGCCGGCGAAGCGGGCCGGCAACTCTGGACCGACATCGTCTCCGTAAACATGTCCGACATCGACAGCAAGGATGCCGTCGACAAATGCCGCATCGATTTTCGCGGCGGCCGCTTTCTCCTCGTCACCGATGCAGGCATCGACGGCAAGGTCGATCGCACACGCAGGCCGGCTTATCGCGATTTCATCCGCGCGCTGCACCGGCGCCTCGCGGACGCGCCGGAAGGCGCCATCCGCTTCACCGCCGGCGTCTCGCCGACCTACCGCAAGGCGATGGTGGCACTCGGCGTCCTCACGGCACTGCTGTTCGTGGTGACTCCGGCGGTGCTGGTTGTCGACCTGCACGAATGGCAGGCGATCGGCCCGCTGACGGCCGGCGCCACGTTCATCTGGCCGTTCTGGAAGAAGATCGGCAGCAACCGCCCGCACGACTACGATCCGCACCACCCGCCGGCGATGTGATGGAATGATGCGGAACGCGCCGGCCGGCGTCAGGCCGCGTGGCGCTGGTGACGGCCTTCGCGCACCTCCTCGATGATCTTGGCGCTGAACGCCTCGAGGTCGCCCGGATTGCGCGAGGTGACGATGCCCTCGTCTGTCACGACCTCGCTGTCCTCCCATCGCGCGCCGGCGTTGATGATGTCAGTGCGGACCGAGTGATACGAGGTCATGCGGCGGCCCTTGGCGATGCCGGTCTCCACCAGCAGCCAGGGCGCGTGGCACACCGCCGCCACCGTCTTGCCCGCCTCGTAGAACGCCTTGATCAGCGCCAGCGCATCCTTGTCGACGCGGAGCAGATCCGGATTGATCTGCCCGCCGGGCAGCACGATGGCGTCATAGTCGTCGGCCTTCGCGGCCGAGAGCGGCCTGTCCACCTTCACCGCGCGGCCCCAGTCCTTCTTGTCCCAGCCCTTGATCTCGCCCGCCTCCGGCGAGACGACGTGAACCTCGGCGCCGGCGGCCTTCAGCCGGTCGCGCGGAACCTCAAGTTCCGACTGCTCGAAACCGTTGGTGGCGAGAATGAGAATGCGCTTGCCCTTGAGCTGCTCCGCCATGGCGTGTCTCCGTTCGCGTTCGCGTTGCGTGAGCCCGGACAACGGCGCGGCGGGACGAATGTTTCATGATACAAAAAGCGGACCTTGCGGCCCGCCGTTTTGCCGGTCGATGGATGGGCGGGCTCACGCGCAACAGTCCTGCTGGACGCCTCTGTGAAGACCAAAGCTAGTTGTCGAGGAAGCTGCGCAGCTTGCGCGAACGTGACGGATGCTTGAGCTTGCGCAACGCCTTGGCCTCGATCTGGCGGATGCGTTCGCGCGTCACCGAGAACTGCTGGCCGACCTCCTCCAGCGTGTGGTCGGTGTTCATGCCGATGCCGAAGCGCATGCGCAGCACCCGCTCCTCGCGCGGCGTCAGCGAGGCCAGCACCCGCGTCGTGGTCTCGCGCAGATTGCTCTGGATCGCGGCGTCGATGGGCAGCACCGCGTTCTTGTCCTCGATGAAATCGCCGAGGTGCGAGTCTTCCTCGT
>JBIQHO010000193.1:0-6868 GCA_044508545.1 Bradyrhizobiaceae bacterium
AGCCTCGATCTCGCGCCTGGTGAAGCCGACCGCGGCGAGCAGGTCGAAGGCCGGGGACGCAAGCGTCTCGGCGTCGATGCCGAGCGTGTCGCGGATGAAGTCCTCGCCGAAGGTCCATTTGTTGAAGGCGAACTTGATGTCGAACGCGGTCGGCAGCGCCTTCTCCACCTTCGCGATCGCCTCGTCGGTAAAACCCTTGGCCTTCAAGGTGGAGACGTTGATGCCGGGGGCGTTGGACAGCGAGCCGTGACCGACCGCGTAAGCCTCGATCTCGGCGATCTCGCTCTCGCGATAGCCGAGCGCGCGCAACGCTTCCGGCACCGCGCGGTTGATGATCTTCCAGTAACCGCCGCCGGCGAGCTTCTTGAACTTCACCAGCGCGAAGTCGGGCTCGATGCCCGTGGTGTCGCAGTCCATCACCAGGCCTATGGTGCCGGTCGGAGCCACCACAGTGACCTGCGCGTTGCGATAGCCGTGCTGTTCGCCGAGCGCGAGCGCATCGTCCCATGCTCTCGTCGCGTGGGCGACGAGGTCGGGTTGCGGGCAGGAGGCATGGTCGAGCGGCACGGGGTTGACGGCGAGGGCCTCATAGCCGGAAGCCTGACCGAGCGCGGCGCGGCGATGATTGCGGATCACGCGCAGCATGTGGCCGGCGTTCTTCTTGTGGCCGGGGAAGGCGCCGAGTTCGCCGGCCATCTCGGCGGAGGTCTTGTAGGCGATGCCGGTCATGATCGCGGTCAACGCACCGCACAGCGCGCGGCCTTCCCCGGAGTCGTAGGACAGGCCCATGGTCATCAGCAGGCCCCCGATATTGGCGAAGCCAAGGCCCAGCGTACGGAATTCGTAAGACAGTTCCGCGATCGCCTTGGACGGGAACTGCGCCATCAGCACAGAGATTTCCAGCACCACGGTCCAGAGCCGGCACAGATGCTCGTACGCCTCGACATCGAATCGCTTCGTGGCAACGTCGTAAAACGTCAGCAGATTGGTGGAGGCCAGATTGCAGGCGGTGTCGTCGAGGAACATGTATTCCGAGCACGGATTGCTCGCGCGGATGTCGCCGGACGCCTTGCAGGTGTGCCAGTCGTTCATCGTGGTGTTGAAGTGCAGGCCGGGATCGGCCGAAGCCCAGGCCGCATAGCCGATCTTCTCCCAGAGGTCGCGTGCCTTCAGGGTCTTCATCACCTTCTTGCTGGTGCGCGCGGTGAGATTCCAGGTGCCGTCGGTCTCGACCGCGCGCAGGAAGTCGTCCCTCAGTGACACCGAGTTGTTGGAGTTCTGGCCGGAGACGGTGAGATAGGCCTCGCTGTCCCAGTCGGTGTCGTAGACCGGGAAGTCGATATCCTTGTAGCCTTGCCTGGCGAACTGGATGACGCGCTTGATGTAATTGTCCGGCACCATGGCGCGGCGCGCCAGTTTGATCTCCCGGCGCAGCGCCGGGTTCTTCTCCGGCAAAAAGCAGTCATCGCCCGAGCCCTCGCAGTTGACGCAGGCGCGCATCACCGCCTTGAGGTGTTTCTGGTTGATCCTGGAGCCGGTGACGAGCGCGGCGACCTTCTGCTCCTCCTTCACCTTCCAGTCGATGTACTGCTCGATGTCCGGATGATCGGCGTCGACCACCACCATCTTGGCGGCGCGGCGCGTGGTGCCGCCCGACTTGATCGCGCCGGCGGCGCGGTCGCCGATCTTGAGGAAACTCATCAGCCCGGAGGAGCGGCCGCCGCCGGAGAGGCGCTCGCCTTCGCCGCGCAGCCGCGAGAAGTTGGAGCCGGTGCCGGAGCCGTATTTGAACAGGCGCGCCTCGCGCACCCACAGATCCATGATGCCGCCTTCGTTGACGAGATCGTCCTCGATGCCCTGGATGAAGCAGGCGTGCGGCTGCGGATGCTCATAGGAGGACTTCGACCGGGTCAGCTTGCCGGTCTTGAAGTCGACGTAGTAGTGGCCCTGGCCGGGGCCGTCGATGCCATAGGCCCAGTGCAGGCCGGTGTTGAACCACTGCGGCGAGTTCGGCGCGACCATCTGGCGCGCGAGCATGTAGCGCAGCTCGTCATTGAAGGCGCGCGCGTCGTCTTCCGAGCTGAAGTAGCCGCCTTTCCAGCCCCAATAGGTCCAGCAGCCGGCAAGACGATCGAACACCTGCTTGGATGACGTTTCGCCGCCGAAGCGTTCGGCCTCGGGCAGGGCGGCAAGCGCGTCGGTGTCGGGCACCGAACGCCACAGCCATGAGGGGACCGTCTCTTCCTCGATTCTCTTCAGACGCGCCGCGACGCCCGCTTTGCGGAAATACTTTTGCGCGAGCACGTCGGAGGCGACCTGCGACCAGAATTCGGGCACCTCGACGTTCTCGAGGCGAAACACCACCGAGCCGTCCGGATTGCGGATCTCGCTCGTCGTCAGCCGGAAATTGATTTCCGCATAGGGTGACTGCTGGTCCCTGGTGTAGCGCCGTTCGAATCTCATGTCCCTTGCCCCGTCACTGTCCGCGCCGCCTCAGGCGGCATCGGCGATTTCCATTATGGTCAGCAGTTCGGCCGCGTAATCCTGGCCGCCTGCCTTCCGGAGCATGAGCAGGGCGCGGAGTTTAGCTCCCGCCCGATCCATACCCTAACGCCCCATACTGCGATTTGAGCCGCGTCTTGGCTCGTTTTGACGTCCCCAAACGCCTTGTCGCTGAAGCGAACACCCCGTTGCCCCGTCGCCAGAGCGGCTGACGGAGTGTTCGATACGGAACCCTTGAGGGAGGCTCGGCGTGACCAGATACATCCGCGCCGGGCGGGTCGAAAGCTAAGGCAACTCCCTCGAGCTCGTCAAGAGCTAGTGTTTACTTCTCAATGAAATACTAAATATGGTGGAAAATGAGGAAAACCAAGGGCTGGCGATGCCTTGGACGAGGTCAAGTATCGGTGAGTCCTCAAGGATTCCCAAGCGAAAGAATCCTCAGGAAGCCAGCCTGAGCGAGCTTCTCACGCTGTTCACAACCACAACTATTTATTGATCGCGCGGGGTTGCGCTCCAGCGACTCGGGACCTTTCCCCGGGGAGAGGCGCGCCTCCGGCACGAGCGCGGCGTCGCCGAGCATGATCTTTCCCGACAACCGGTTTCGCTTTTTCGGGATCATGCTCCCGTGACGAGGAGCCTGAAATAAAGAAGGAGCGGCGCGCAAGGCACCGCTCCCCGATAAGGCACCGCTCCTTGAGAGACCGGCGCGTCAACCCGCGCCAAGAACCCAGGTCGCATTACGGACAGGGGTGACGCAGACCGTCATAGCCAAGATAGGTTCCTGAACTGACGTCGTATGACTTGAACCTCTGCTGGCAATAAGCGATGTCGTCGGCATTGCCTGGTGCAACCGCGGCGACCGGACCGTCATCATAGTAGCCGTAGTCATCGTAGTAATAGGGGCTTGCGAACGCACTGCCGATCGCTGAGCCCACGACGAAGCCCGGGAAGAAGCCACCACCGCCGTAGTAGCCGCCGCCCCAGCGATGACCTCCGCCATGCCAATGCCCACCGTGCCAGCCGCCGCCGCCAGCCCAATGTCGGCCTCCGCCACCGGCCCAATGTCGGCCCCCGCCGCCGGCCCAATTTCCGCCGCCGCCGCCGGGCCGCATGCCCATGTGACCACCTCCGCCACCACCCATATGCCCGCCGCCGCCACCAATGTGGCCGCCACCGCCAGAATACTGAGCCTTTGTTTGCGCGGAGCTGGGGGAAGTCGTGGCCAGCGGCACTGCAAGCGCAATGGCAGCCGCGGCTAATACTGGTTTGAAACTCAACATATTTTCAACTCCGTATCGTGATTCCGGTGTATCGAGCCTTGGATTCCAACGTGGCAATGCAAAGCAAGTTCCGCAATGCAGGTTACGGAATTTTCATCCGGCTCTCCTGTCTTTCAACTCTTCGTCTCCTTCAACTCTTCGTCGCAGCGAATCTGGAAGACGACACCGGCAGAGGAAAACAGACGGCCAAAAAACTGATGAACCTGATTAAATCGACAGGCTCGACTGGCTTATTCCGCCGCCTCGCTCGCCTTCCGTCGCTTCGGTTTTCCCGCTTTCTCCAGCACCGGCTTCAGAAACTGCCCGGTATAGCTGCGCGGTGCTTTCACGATGTCTTCCGGCGGTCCCCAGGCGACGATCTCGCCGCCGCCGTCGCCGCCTTCGGGGCCAAGGTCGATCACCCAGTCAGCGGTCTTGATGACCTCGAGATTGTGTTCGATGACGACAACGGTGTTTCCTTGCGCCACAAGTTCGTGGAGCACTTCCAAAAGTTTCTTTACGTCGTGGAAGTGCAGGCCCGTGGTGGGTTCGTCGAGAATATAAAGTGTGCGTCCCGTCGCGCGTTTCGACAGCTCCTTGGCGAGCTTGACGCGTTGTGCCTCGCCGCCCGATAACGTGGTGGCCTGCTGTCCCACACGAATGTAGTCGAGACCGACGCGATGCAGCGTCTTGAAGGTTTCGCGCACCCGCGGCACCGCCTTGAAGAATTCGGCGGCTTCCTCGACCGTCATATCGAGCACGTCCGAGATCGACTTGCCCTTGAACAACACCTCCAGCGTCTCGCGGTTATACCGCTTGCCCTTGCAGGTGTCGCAGGTGACGTAAACGTCGGGCAGGAAGTGCATCTCGATCTTGATGACGCCGTCGCCCTGACACGCCTCGCAGCGGCCGCCCTTGACGTTGAACGAGAAGCGGCCCGGCGCGTAACCGCGCGCCTTCGCCTCGGGGAGCCCCGCGAACCATTCGCGGATCGGCGTGAAGGCGCCGGTATAGGTCGCGGGGTTGGAGCGCGGCGTGCGGCCGATCGGCGACTGGTCGATGTCGATGATCTTGTCGATGTGCTCCAGCCCTTCGATGCGATCGTGGGGCGCTGCGCCTTCGCTGGCGTTGTTGAGCTTGCGCGCGATCGCCCTGTAGAGCGTGTCGATCAGCAATGTCGACTTGCCGCCGCCGGAGACGCCGGTGATGCAGGTGAACAGGCCGAGGGGAATTTCCGCGGTGACGTGCTTCAGATTGTTGCCGCGCGCGTTCACCACCTTGATGGTGCGGCGATGATTCGGCGGCCGCCGCTCGGGTATGTCGACTGCCAGCTCGCCGGTCAGATATTTTCCGGTCAGCGACTGCGGATTCTTCATGATGTCTGCCGGCGTGCCCTGCGCCACGATGTGCCCGCCATGCATTCCGGCTCCGGGCCCGATGTCGAGCACATGATCGGCAAGACGGATGGCGTCCTCGTCATGCTCGACCACGATCACGGTGTTGCCGAGATCGCGCAGCCGCTTCAGCGTGTCGAGCAGGCGCGCGTTGTCGCGCTGGTGCAGGCCGATGGAAGGCTCATCCAGCACGTAGAGCACGCCGGTGAGGCCGGAGCCGATCTGCGAGGCGAGGCGGATGCGCTGGCTCTCGCCGCCGGACAGCGTGCCGGACGCGCGCGACAGCGTCAGATAGTTGAGGCCGACGTCGAGCAGGAACGACAGCCGCTCGCGGATCTCCTTGAGCACGCGGCCGGCGATCTCGTTCTGCTGCGGCGACAGCATGTCCGGCACGGTTTCGAACCATTCGCCGGCGTGACGCACCGACAACTCGCTGATCTCGCCGATGTGCCTGCCGCCGATCCTGACGCATAACGCCTCAGGCTTCAGCCGATAACCCTTGCAGGCGTCGCACGGAACATCTGAAAAATACTTGCCGAGTTCCTCGCGCGCCCACTCGCTTTCGGTTTCGCGGAAGCGGCGCTCGATATTGGTGATGACGCCCTCGAACGGTTTTTTGGTATCGTAGGAGCGCACCCCGTCTTCATACGAGAACTTGATCTCGTTATCGCCGGAACCGTGCAGCAGCGCGGCCTGAGTCTTTTTCGGCAGATCCTTCCATTTGGTGTCCAGCGTGAACTTGTAGAATTTTCCGAGTGCGGTCAGCGTCTGCATGTAATACGGCGACGACGTTTTCGCCCACGGCGCGATCGCGCCCTTGCGCAGGGTCAGCTCCTTGTCGGGAATGACGAGGTCTTCATCGACATGTTGCTCGACGCCGAGGCCGCCGCATTTCGGGCAGGCGCCGTAGGGGTTGTTGAATGAAAACAATCGCGGTTCGATTTCGGGAATCGTGAAGCCGGAGACCGGGCAGGCGAATTTTTCCGAGAACAGGATGCGTTCGGGCCCGCTTTTGTCGTGAATTTTGGCGACTTTCCTTTCAGATTTGCTCCCTCCCGCCGCGCTATGCGCGACTCCCTCTCCCGCATGCGGGGGAGGGTTGGGGCGGGGGGCGCTTTGCGCAAGCGCATCGGCGAACTCCACCACCGCCAGCCCCTCAGCCAGCTTCAGCGCGGTCTCGAAACTCTCCGCCAGCCGCTGGCCGATGTCCGGCCGCACCACGATGCGATCGACCACCACGTCGATGTCATGCGGAAACTTCTTGTCGAGCGCAGGGGCGTCAGCGAGTTCGTGAAACGCGCCGTCGATCTTGACGCGCTGAAAGCCCTTCTTGAGATACTCCGCCAGTTCCTTGCGGTATTCGCCCTTGCGGCCGCGCACCACCGGCGCCAGCAGATAGAGCCGCGTGCCTTCGGGCAGCGCCAGCACGCGGTCGACCATCTGCGACACCGTCTGGCTTTCGATCGGCAGGCCGGTGGCGGGCGAATAGGGCACGCCGACGCGCGCCCACAACAGCCGCATGTAGTCGTAAATCTCGGTGACGGTGCCGACAGTCGAGCGCGGGTTTTTCGACGTGGTCTTCTGCTCGATGGAGATCGCCGGCGACAGCCCGTCGATCTGGTCGACATCCGGCTTCTGCATCATCTCCAGGAACTGGCGCGCATAGGCCGACAGCGACTCGACGTAGCGGCGCTGGCCCTCGGCATAGATGGT
>JBIQHO010000194.1:0-6811 GCA_044508545.1 Bradyrhizobiaceae bacterium
GCGGCCCCCATCTCCGCCGGCGGCACTGTCTCGATTACAACGCTGGCGTTCGCATGATCGGCCATGGCGCGCCTCTGTACTCGATTTTTCGACCACGCCTCCCGGCGGTGTCCACTTTATTTTATTGGAAAATGTATATCAGATCCATGGTTATCACGCAATGGAGCGGCGCGGTGCCACGGCCGTGGCGAGGTTAAAGGAAGCGGAAATAGGCTTGGCCTTTCCGTTCGCAAGAACATCTCAGCGAGCGGCGCATTTGCCTTTGCCAATTCAACCGGCGCTAAGCGGCGGCGCCACGTCGGAAAAGCCTGCCTGCGATGGCGACGCAGGTGAGGTCCGACCGGTGTACACTTGTGATGATCCTCGCGTCTGTGCCGTCGCGCGCTCAAGACCCGAGAAAGAGATTGAGGGATGAATCCGTAGTTCGCCGGATAGAACATTGCGGTGTGCATGAACCGGTCAACGAACATGGTGAGAGGTCGTAGTGGTGCGCCACATTTCGCCGGGAAGTAAACGCGAATTGAGTCAGGCTGGTGAGAATTGGGCGAGCGAGATAAAACAGCCAACCGTCGCGCATCCTCCTGAACGGACTCTGGGATTGTTCATTTGTAGTTTCAATGCATCATGAAAACGGGCAGGCGGGTGCGCCTGAGCACTTCGTGCGTCACGCCGCCGAATACCCATTCGAAAATCTGGCCGAAACGAAAGGCGCAATGAGGAGTCCTCACGCAGGGGTCGCTGCGCCATAGCGCTTCGCCGGCCAGGAAACGATGTGGCCTCCCGGAACCAGATCGCCAAGAATCCCGATTGCGGCTTCGGCGACCTTCGGCACGTCGAAAAACTGGATCATGAGCGGCAGGTCGACATTGAGACGGAGAATGTCATCGGCGCGGACTTCGCCGCCGGCGCCGAAGCCGGCGATCCCACGGAATACGGTGACGCCCTGGACGCCGTGCTGATCCTGAAGCAGCGTCAGGATCTCCTGCATCAAGGTTTTTCGACGCCCGTGATCGGCCTCGTGAAGATAAACACGGACCATCAACACTTCTTCCGTCATGCCTCTCTCCTCACAGGTTGCGCGCGATGTAGGCTCCTCCGAATGCGGCCACGAAACCGAGGCCGACTGAAAGCAGGACATACAGGCCGGCCTTCAGCGCTTCGCCGCCTTCGGCAAGCAGAAGCGTTTCCATTTCGAAGGTCGAGAACGTGGTATAGCCGCCGAGGAATCCGGTCAGGATCCCGGTGCGAAGTGCGGGTCCAAGCGTGAGGCGCTCCAGGGTTTCCACGAACAGAAATCCCATGAAGAAGCTTCCCATGATGTTGATGCTCATGGTGGCATATGGAAAGTCGCGGCCATAAACGGCCTGCACGAGGTTCGTCTGGGCAAACCGTGCCCAGCAGCCAAGCACCCCAAAGACCGCAATTGCTCCGTAAGTCCACATCGTATCGTTAGCCTCTGCAAAACCAGAGCGTTTTTCAGCGAAATGGATACCGGTTCGCGTGAAGAAAACGCGTCAAAACAAGAATCAGACCAGCGTCAGCCCGAGGATCAGCACGAGGAGCACTCCGATCAGGCCGAGATAGAAATTGAGGTGTCCCGATTGCAGTAACCGCAGCCTGCGCGCCAGAGCCTGGACGACCCGCACTGCCGGCTGAAACAGCAACGGTCCGAAGACCGGCGCGACATCGTGCTCGAATACGAGCTTCCTGACAAAATATCCCTGGGCATCGGCGTCCTGCTCGGTATCAGCCGTTGGTCGATAGACGAAGCTGTAGAACGTGCGCATTGCGTTGGAAAACGTCAGGGCCGTGGTGGAGGCGCGGATCGGATCGGGTGCAAGGCCGCCGTACCAGACCGGTGCCCGGCGGACCGGCCGGCGCCGACTGAGGACAACAAAGGCGATCGGGATCAGCGCCAGCAGCGGCATGACGACCATCAAGAGACTGGGCGAGATAAACGCGAACTTCGCTGTCAAGGGGATAAGTATTGGCCCGTCGTGCATGAGATTTGTGACAACGTGGCCGAACAGCCGCGATGTCGCATCATTCAGTGCCCGCAGCCAGAGCGGCATGCCAATTCCAAGGGCCGCGGCAAGTGCCAGGACAAAGACACCAACCGTGTTCATCGTCATCCCACCAGCCGTTTGAGTTGCAGGGAACTGGTCGTGCCGACGTGAGTCAGAAGGTACTGCACCAGCACGCCAAAGCAGGCGACGACAATGAGCAGATCAAACAGGATGACGATTTCGAGCAGGAGCGGCATGCCGGGTACAAGAATTTGCGCTCCGAGAAAGACGCCGTTCTCAAGTACGAGCAAACCGAGAATCTGGCTGATCGCTTCATGCCGGACCGAGAGCATGAGGAAACCGATGAGTTTCATCGAGAGCATGACCGTCAGCGCAAGCACGACGATCGTTCCGGCAAGACCCAAGGCGGCGCCAATGCGATAGGAGACGGCCAGTGCGAAAACGACCGCGAATGCGCCGATCACAAGGCTGGAGCTGGCCTGCAGGATAACGTGAACTTCGCGGTGCGCTTCCAGTCGCCTGATGATGCGCAGGATGAGGTAGGGAAGCAGCAGGCCCCGGAACGCCGCCGTCAGGATCGCGACGATATAGTGTTCGTCGTAGTGTCCGTAGTAGCCGACCGCGCCGGAAAGAATGGCGATGAGCCATGACTGGGCCGCGAAGGCGAAGAGATAATGGCGAAGCCATCGCGAACCGAGCATCACGAAGGACAACAACAGGCTGCCGATCGCCAGGAGGCTGAACAGCGAGGCCGGCAGGGGATCGAGATGGGCCGCGAGCATGGGACTAGCTCAGCTGTGTGCCGACGATCGCAAGGATCGCCAGCATGAAGGACGCTGCAAGGGGCTCCTGGTATCGGTAGAAGCGCAGTCGGGACTGTACGGTTTCGACCAGCACGACGACGCAGGCGACCAGGAGGAATTTGATCGCTAGGGCGCCGATAGAGCCGGCGACTCCGATCGCCGTTCCCTGGATGGAGAGCGCCCAGGGAAACAGCAGCACGTTGCAGAAGATCGTATAGAGGATGAATTGCTTCATCATCGATGCCCATCGAAGGATCGCGAGCATCGGGCCCGAATATTCGAGGATTCGTGCCTCTTCGATCATGTAGACTTCGATATGCGTGCTGGAATGGATCGGGAGCCGATCCGTCTCGACCAGGATCAACACGAAGAACGCCGCGACCAAAAACAGATGGGTCGGGCCCCAATAAATCCACGGCTGCGCGACGAGGAGGTGATTGACCACAAACGGCAGCATCGATTTCGCCAGCAGCGTAATGCCGACGAAGACCAGGATGAGCGTCGGTTCGGCGAGAATAGTGACCATGACCGAGCGGCTGGAGCCGATGCCGCCGTAAGCACTGCGCGTATCGAGACCAGCCAGCGTGATCATGAACGACCCGAGCGTCAGGATCAGACCGCCACCGAGAATGTCCCCCATGTCTGAGAGTGGCAGGGGAAAGTTGGTAAGAACGGGGATCAGAATGGGAACTGTCAACGTCGTGGTGAACGCAACGATCGGCGCGGTCCAGTAGAGCCAGGATGCCGTTTCGGGCACGACGATCTGCTTGTGAAACAGCTTCCAGAGATCGCGATAGGGTTGAAAGATTCCCGGGCCCCGGCTGCGCTGGACCCTTTCCTGAAACTGCAGGATGACGCCCTGCAATAAGGGCGCGAGGAGCAGTGTGGTGAGCACCTGGGCAATTTGGAGGAGGATATCGCGCGCGATCACGAGCGACCTCCCGGCGCAGGGAAGGCCAACCTAACAGCTACTGACCAACAGTTTGCTTGAAGGGATCGTTTGAGCAAGGCGCATAACTCCGTCTGCCAAAATTGGCTCGACAGGAGTCATCAGCCCCGAGGGCGGTTAAAAGGCGAACTCCATCGCCACGTACAAAGCTGACCCTCCCTCGCTCGATTGTCAAGGGCCAGGGCCGTTGGGCAGCGGCTCTCAGTCGCGCATTTTCTCGGGAATGGCCGCGCGGCCGCCGAACGTTTATCAGCCCATGTCGCGAGTCCTTTGTCTATCGATGGCCATCGTCCTGTCGTTGCTGCTCTCGGTCGCGACGGACGCGGCGCCGCGTCATAAAAAGCACGCGCATCGCCCGCATTCGTACGGCTTTCTGCCGGGCTATCGTCAGCCGCTGAACAACGCGGCTCCGCTGTTCAAGCAGGAGGCGTCGGTGCTGCGCAACGCGCGCCGTCCCCGGCGCCATTGGTATATCGATCCGAACGTGCAGTATTTCAATTTTTACGAGGGCGAGTGGCGCTATCCCGGCCGCCCCGGCTTCTATCGCGGCCGCTACAACGGCGGCAGCATCGGCCCGTGCTGGACGCAGACCCCGATCGGGCCGGTTCGGAAGACTAGCTGATGACACTGATCCGGGGTTCGTTAGTTTAGAGCTAACGAACCCGATGATAGTTTTGCATCCCTAGCTACACCCCGTCGTGCCGCCGCACGTGTCGCACTTCATGCAGGTGCCATTCCTCACCAAAGTGAAGTTGCCGCACTCCGGGCACATCTCACCCTCGTAGCCTCGTGCCTTTGCTTCGGCGCGGCGTTCCGCCTTGGTTGGCGCGGTTGAATGCGCGGCAGCCTTGCTTCTTTGCTGCTGCTCCAGCCGTTCGGTCGGCGAGAGGTCGTGTTCGGTCTCCTGCTTCAGCGCGACCGCGCCGTCCGTCGCGTCGCCGACGCGCGAGGAGGTGAGGGCGGTAACCTTAGACGCCCCTCCCTGACCCTCCCCCACGAGGGGAGAAGGAGCAGAAGCGTTGCGCGCCTCACCGCCGCCGCGCATGACGACGAGGTTGTCGGTGCGCGAGCGGGTCAGGCCCTTGGAGACGTAGCGGGTGGCCTGCTGCGGCTGACCTTCCGGCTCCTTGCCTTCCACGACGCCCTTGCCGATGGCGTCGAAGCCGGACTCCGAGGGATCGACGTGGGCGAGATCGAACCGCGACATGTAGCTGACCGCGAGTTCGCGGAAGACATAGTCGAGGATCGAGGTCGCGTACTTGATCGAGTCGTTACCCTGCACCGGCCCCGCGGGCTCGAAGCGGGTGAAGGTGAAGGCGTCGACATATTCCTCCAGCGGCACGCCGTATTGCAGGCCCAATGAAACAGCAATGGCGAAGTTGTTGATGAAGGAGCGCAGCGCAGCGCCTTCCTTGTGCATGTCGATGAAGATTTCGCCCAGGCGCCCGTCGTCGTATTCGCCGGTGCGCAGATAAACCTTGTGGCCGCCGACGACGGCTTTCTGGGTGTAGCCCTTGCGGCGGTCCGGCATCTTCTCGCGCTCGCGCATCACGATGATGCGTTCGACCAGCCGCTCCACCACCTTCTCGGAAACGGCGGCCGCGCGCGCAGCCATCGGCTTCTCCAGCAGCGCCTCGATCGCATCGTCGTCATCGTCATCGTCGGCGATGAGTTGCGAGTTGAGCGGCTGCGAGAGTTTCGAGCCGTCGCGATAGAGCGCGTTGGCCTTCAGCGCCAGCTTCCAGGAGAGCAGGTAGGCTGACTTGCAGTCCTCCACCGTGGCGTCGTTCGGCATGTTGATGGTTTTCGAGATCGCGCCCGAGATGAACGGCTGCGCCGCCGCCATCATGCGGATGTGGCTTTCCACCGACAGATAGCGCTTGCCGACCTTGCCGCACGGGTTGGCGCAGTCGAACACCGCGTAGTGCTCGGACTTGAGGTGGGGGGCGCCTTCCACCGTCATCGCGCCGCAGATGTGGACGTTCGCCGCCTCGATCTCGGCCTTGGTGAAGCCGATCGCCGAGAGCAGGTCGAAGCCCGGGGCCGCGATTTCCTCCGGCGCGATATTCAGCGTATCGCGCAGAAAGTCCTCGCCGAAGGTCCACTTGTTGAAGGCGAACTTGATGTCGAAGGCGGTCGGCAGTGCCTTTTCCACCTTGGCCAGCGCCTCGTCGGTGAAGCCCTTGGCCTTCAAGGTGGAGGCGTTGACGCCCGGCGCATTGCTGAGCGAGCCGTGGCCGACCGCGTAAGCCTCGATCTCGGCGATCTCGCTTTCGCGATAGCCGAGCGCGCGCAGCGCCCCCGGCACCGCGCGGTTGATGATCTTGAAGTAGCCGCCGCCGGCGAGCTTCTTGAACTTCACCAGCGCGAAGTCCGGCTCGATGCCGGTGGTGTCGCAATCCATCACCAGGCCGATGGTGCCGGTCGGCGCCACCACGGTGGTCTGGGCGTTGCGATAGCCGTGCTCCTCGCCGAGGCTGAGCGCGCGGTCCCACGCCGCCTTGGCGTGGTCGACGATATCCGCCTGCGGGCAGGAGGCGTGATCGAGCGGCACCGGATCGACCGAGAGCGCTTCATAGCCGTGCGACTGGCCGTGCGCGGCGCGGCGATGGTTGCGGATCACGCGCAGCATGTGGGTGGCGTTCTTCTTGTAGCCGGGGAAGGGGCCAAGCTCGCTCGCCATCTCCGCCGAGGTGGCGTAGGCGACGCCGGTCATCACCGCGGTCAGCGCGCCGCACAGCGCGCGGCCTTCCTTCGAATCGTATGACAGGCCCATGGTCATCAGCAGGCCGCCGATGTTGGCGAAGCCGAGGCCCAGCGTGCGGAACTCGTAGGAGAGCTCGGCGATCTGCTTCGACGGGAACTGGGCCATCAGCACCGAGATTTCGAGCACCACGGTCCACAGCCGGCACAGGTGCTCGTAGGCGTCGATATCGAAGCGCCGCGCGGCGGTGTCGTAGAACGTCAGCAGGTTGGCGGAGGCCAGATTGCAGGCGGTGTCGTCGAGGAACATGTATTCCGAGCACGGATTG